>JARIDM010000070.1 GCA_029263945.1 Sporosarcina sp. | reverse complement strand
ACGGTAGTTAAGCTCTTCAGCGCCGATGGTAGTTGGGGGTTTCCCCCTGCAAGAGTAGGACGTTGCCAAGCACTAAAGAAGTCATTACCTTTAAGGGTAGTGGCTTTTTTGTTTATCACATATTATAGAATGTTAAAACTTCTCTTGATAAAAAATAACGTTTATTAAATATTCATGCACTGTAAGGTCTCAATTCGATTTATAATTTTCTTCGTCTATAATAAAGAGTGTATAAAAGGAAGTGACTGTAAGTTGACCTATAAAAATCGTCCACTCGTTCAAAGACTGGTGGAGTTTAAAAATCGTAACCTATTTTCATTTCACGTACCTGGACATAAAAATGGTACCTTATCAGGCCTACCTGAGCAGTTGCGCTCGGCACTTGCCTATGACTTTACGGAGTTGACAGGCTTAGACGACCTTCATCAACCAGCAGGTGTGATCCAAGTTGCGGAACAAAAACTAACCACCTTATACCAAGCAGATAAGAGTTTTTTTCTAGTTAACGGTTCAACAGTTGGTAATTTAGCGATGGTTTACGCGACTTGTCGAGAAAATGACATCGTTATCGTCCAACGGAATGCACATAAATCGATTTTTAATGCGCTTGAATTAACTGGAGCAAGACCAGTTTTTGTTACGCCTCGTTGGGATGAAAATACAAAGGCTGCAGGGACGATTACCGAGAGCCAAGTAAGGAAGGCCCTTACTTTATATCCTGAAGCAAAAGCTGTTATTTTAACTTCTCCCACGTATTATGGCGCAATTGCTGAAGAGTTGAAGGAGATCATTGCAATTTGTCATGCAAAAGGATTACCTGTCCTTGTGGATGAGGCACATGGCGCTCATTTTGTGATAGGTAAACCTTTCCCAAAATCGGCGCTTACTTTAGGTGCAGATGTTGTTGTGCATTCTGCTCATAAGACATTGCCAGCAATGACAATGGCTTCTTTTCTTCATGTAAAATCAACGCTTGTTTCGATTGAAAGGGTTGCCCATTATTTACAGATATTACAGTCAAGTAGCCCGTCGTATCTACTGATGGCTTCCCTCGATGATGCACGTGAATACGTGGCGTCTTTCACGGTAGAAGCAACGGGCGCTTTTTTAGAAAACAGGAAAGACATGATAAATCGTTTGACTTTAATCGTAGGTCTTGAAATAGTTGAGTCTACCGACCCGTTAAAGTTAATGATTAGAGCCAAAGGAACTTCAGGATTTGAACTGCAACAAGTGTTGGAAGCAGAAGGTGTTTATCCAGAACTTGCAGATCCTTATCAAGTACTTTTTGTTTTGCCTTTAGTAAAACAAGCACAAGGAAATCGAATACAGAAAATCATTTTAAAAATTGAACGAGCAGTAATCGCTTTGGAAAATGGTGAAAAGAATGGAAGGGAAGAAGCGCCTGCTCCTGTTCTAATAGAAGACATTTCTGAACCCCGTTTTATAGCACGTGAATTAGAGAAGCTTGATGTGGAATGGATTAACTTCGAGCGAGCCATTGGGCAGGTTGCGGCTGCAACAGTTACTCCCTATCCACCAGGCATCCCCTTACTACTCGCTGGAGAAAGAATTAGCGAAAGACATATTGCGTCATTAACAGAGTTAGCACGTATGCAAGCAAAGTTTCAAGGAACGATTCGGATGAAGGAAAAGAAAATACTAGTCGTAAAAAATGACTCGGAGGAATAACATGAAAAACAAAGGTAAGTTTATTTCGTTTGAAGGACCCGAAGGTGCAGGAAAGACAACTGTTATTTCGGTCGTAAGTGATCGCTTAAAAGAACAAGGAAAAGAGGTTGTACTCACACGTGAACCTGGAGGTATTAAAATATCAGAAGCAATTCGTGAAATTATTTTAGACAACAACCATACGCAAATGGACGCTAAAACAGAAGCACTTTTATACGCAGCTGCAAGGCGTCAACATCTTGTAGAAAAAGTGATTCCTGGATTAGAGAGAGGCGCGATTGTTTTATGCGATCGGTTTATCGATAGTTCACTTGCTTATCAAGGATATGCACGAGAACTTGGTATGGAAGAAGTTTTAAAGATCAATCAGTTTGCCATTGAGAATACGATGCCTGATTTAACCATATTCTTCGATATTGACCCAGCAGAAGGTTTAGCTCGAATTGCAAAGAATGACCAACGCGAACAAAATCGATTGGATAACGAAAGTTTACGTTTTCATGAAAGTGTTTATAAAGGATACCAAAAGCTCATTCAACTTTATCCGGAACGTATTATTGAAGTAGATGCTCGACTTTCGAAAACAACGGTAATTGAAAATGTTTACAAGATAATTACCTCTCGACTCATGTAGTAGCCTGATTCATGTTATAATAAAATGAAAGAAGGTAAAAGGAGAGATGACCTTGAAGTTGATCGTAGCTGTTGTACAAGATCAGGATAGTAACCGTTTATCATCCGCGTTGACAAAAAATGATTTTAGAGCGACTAAATTAGCGAGTACAGGTGGGTTTCTCAGATCTGGAAATACGACATTTTTAATTGGGACAGATGATACGCTTGTTGATAAATTACTTGAACTTATAAAAGATAACTGTCGTTCAAGAGATCAAATGGTTGCGCCAGTTTCGCCAATGGGTGGAAATGCAGATTCCTATATTCCCTATCCGGTTGAAGTAGAAGTAGGCGGAGCCACTGTATTCGTGCTACCGATTGAACACTTTCGCCACTTTTAATAAACCGAGGTGAGTTCAAATGAAGATTGATGGCAGCTCTAGGGCTGGACTTGAAAAATTACAAAATGATCAACAGAATAGAATACAGAATGAAGCGAAGTTTGGGAGAATGGTTCAAAAACAAGAACAGAAACTTCATAGTGATCAAATCACGAGACTTCTTGGTGACATTTCAACAGCAGGCGATAGAATTGCGAGATCTCGTAACTTGCGTGAAATGGCAAAATTTAAAATGCTCGTGCGTCGCTTTTTAAAAGAGTCCGTAGAAGCGGGCTTAGAATTGAAACAATCTCATACTTGGAATCAGTACGGAGAAGGCCGACGTTTGAAGATCGTTAAAACAATAGATGAAAAGTTAATAGAACTAGCTGAGGATTTATTAAATGAAGAAAAGTCTGCAATTGATTTATTAGAGCAAATCGGTGAAATTAAAGGACTTTTAATTAATCTTTATAGGTAATTTCCGTGTATTCTCTTTAAAAGAAGCACGGTTTTTTTGAAACGTGAGGGGAACTAGGATGGGAAGTACAAAGGACAGTTACTTGTATGAGGGGCAGAAATTAGTAATGGATCGTCTCATTACATTATTTAAGAATCGTCGTGTTGGACACGCATATATGTTTGATGGAGAAAATGGAACTGGGAAGGAAGCGATGGCAATATTTTTTGCTAAACTACTTCTTTGTCAAAATCCGTCGAACGATGTTCCATGTGAAACATGTAAATCCTGTCTTCGCGTATCATCAGGCAACCATCCAAACGTTACAATTATACGGCCTGATGGACAAACAATAAAAAAGGAACAGATGGACGCGTTTTTAGTAGAAATGTCTAAGAAAGGGTATGAACAGGGCAGGAAAATTTATATTATTGCTCAAACAGAAAAAATGAATACTGCTTCTGCAAATACCCTTTTAAAATACCTTGAAGAACCAGATGGAAACGTTACTGCAATCCTATTGACTGACTCTTACCAGGCAATATTGCCAACGATACAGTCACGTTGCCAACGCATTTTATTTTCACCACCATCACGAGAAACCGCTGTAGCTATGCTTGAAAAAGAAGGTGTAGCGCACTCAATGGCAGCAACTGTGTCTATGATTACAGCAAATGTGGAAGAGGCATTTCAACTTGCTCAAGATGATGCATTTGCGCTAATGAGAAAAACAGTGTTAAAATTGGTTGAAGCATCCGATCAAAATGTTCAAGAAGCGTTATTGTTTATACAATCACATTGGTCTCAAGTGTTTAAAGAAAGAGAAGAGACGGATCGTGGGCTCGATTTGTTATTATATGTGTATCGAGACATTGCAGCATCAAAAGCAGAATTGCAATCTATGCCTGCATATCCAGACCAAGCTGAATTTTTTAAAGGTCTTGCAATGAGAATGACATATCGTCAATTGTCTGTCATTATTGAATCTATACTACAGTCAAAAAGACATTTACGTAGCAATATGAACCGTACGCTTTTAATGGAACAATTGGTGCTTAACATGCAGGAGGGGTTACTCGTTGTATAAAGTCGTAGGCGTCCGCTTCAAAAAAGCGGGTAAGATATATTATTTTGATCCACTTGAATATCATCTAAAACTAGATGAGTATGTCATTGTTGAAACAGCTAGAGGAATTGAGTATGGTAAGGTAGCAATCCCTATTCAAGAAGTTGGGGAAAATGACGTTGTTTTACCGCTTAAAAAAATTGTCCGTCCTGCTGAAAGTGGAGATTTTGAAAAAGTAGAAGAGAACACCGAAGAAGGAAAGAAAGCATTTGCTGTTGGTGTTAGTAAAATTGAAGAGCATAAGCTTGATATGAAGCTTGTGGACATTGAATATACGTTCGATCGAAACAAAATTATTTTCTATTTCACCGCAGAAGGCCGTGTGGATTTCCGGAATTTAGTCAAAGACCTTGCCTCTATTTTCCGAACAAGAATTGAATTACGCCAAATTGGTGTGAGAGATGAAGCTAAAATGCTCGGAGGAATTGGTCCGTGTGGAAGAATGCTTTGTTGTTCCACATTTTTAGGTGATTTTGAACCCGTATCGATTAAAATGGCGAAGGATCAGAACTTATCCCTTAATCCATCTAAAATCTCAGGCTTGTGTGGTCGCCTGATGTGCTGCTTAAAGTATGAGAATGATGAGTATGAAGAGGCTAAGAAACTTATGCCAGATGTTGGTACGCGAATTGTTACACCTGAAGGTCCTGGAAAAGTTGTAGGCTTAAACCTTTTAGAACGTCTCCTTCAAGTAAGTTTATTGGAAGAGGAACATGTTCTTGAATATACATTAGAAGAAATTATGGATCCTAACAATAAAACATTGCATTTGATAAAATAATGGGGTGGAAAAGTTGAAAGAAAGGAATTTTCTTGACAAAATAATGGAATTTGAACAACAGCTCGACTCCATGCATAAGCAATTCCGTGGATTGATGGGATTTGTCGCAGAGATGACAGAGAATAATCATTCACTTCAACTCGAAAACTTTCATTTGCGAAAAAGGCTTGAAGAAATGGATGAACAGGAAAAAGTGGCTCTAGACATACAGCAACTTGAAAAGAAATCAAGCACAGTGGATGTTGGAGAAGGCGTTGATAACTTGGCAAGGCTTTACAATGAAGGCTTTCATGTATGCAATGTTCATTACGGAGGCACTCGTAAAGGAGAGGATTGCCTCTTCTGCTTATCGTTTTTAAATAAACAAAATGTGTAAAACGAGCCGATCCTATCATCCTATAGGCATCGGCTTTTTCTTATATTCCTATTTTTTTTAATGGAGGCATTGTGAATGGATTTTCTTAAAGATGATGAGCGATTAGATTACTTATTGGCAGAGGATTTACGGATTATCCAGAGCCCTTCTGTGTTTTCGTTTTCACTGGATGCTGTTTTACTTGCGCGATTTGCACACGTGCCAATCCGTTCAGGAGAAATTGTAGATCTTTGTGCGGGGAATGGTGCGATTCCTCTTTTTTTAAGTGCAAGGACAAAGGCGAATATAACGGCAGTAGAGCTGCAAGATCGTTTAGCAGGTATGGCTGAAAGAAGTGTTGCCTACAATGAGTTAGAAAAACGCATTAAAGTTGTTCACGGAAATGTCATAGGGATAGCAGATGAAATTGGCTATGACAAATATAACTTGGTGACTTGTAATCCGCCCTACTTTCCAGCGCATGAGGCGGCCGAGAAAAATTTACGTGAACATGTAGCGATTGCGCGTCATGAAATCCACCTTACGCTCGATGAGGCAGTTAAATCTGCAAGTGAGTTGCTGAAACAGGGCGGGAAAGCGGCATTTGTACATCGTCCAGGCCGTTTATTAGATATTGTGACGTCTATGCGTGAACATAGAATTGAACCGAAGCGGATTCGATTTGTTTATCCGAAAGAAGGCAAAGAAGCCAATACACTTTTAATTGAAGGAACGAAAGATGGTAAACCTGACCTCAAAATTTTACCACCCTTATATGTGTATGACCAAGAAGGGAATTACACACGGGAAGTGAGTGAATTGCTTTATGGCGAAAAAGCCTGAGCATCTTTTTTATGTGCTTGAATGTAATGATCAGTCCTATTATGCGGGCTATACAAATGACTTAGAAAATCGTTTACGTGTCCATAATGAGGGAAAAGGTGCAAAATATACACGCGCGAAGTTACCTGTTCGCTGTATTTATTATGAGTCATTTGAAACGAAACGTGAAGCGATGCAAGCGGAATATCAATTCAAGCAGCTTACAAGACCAAAAAAAGAACAATATATTGAAGGAGGTAATGGGATCCATGAAATCACAGAAAAGTGCTGACGCAGGAAGCGGAAAGTTGTTTCTCGTTGGAACGCCAATTGGGAACCTAGAAGATATGACATTTCGTGCAATTCGTATTTTACAGGAAGTCGATATGATCGCTGCGGAAGACACCCGAAATACAATTAAGTTATGCAATCACTTTGAAATTCAAACACCACTCACAAGTTATCATGAGCATAATTTAGAGGTGGGGGGAGAAAAGATTTTAGGGATGCTTGCTGAAGGGAAGTCAGTCGCGCTCGTTAGTGATGCAGGGATGCCTTGTATATCAGATCCCGGTGCCGACATCGCTACCAAAGCCCTCTCTGCCGGCTACGATGTAGTCCCAATACCTGGCGCAAATGCTGCAATTACAGCACTTGTGGCTTCAGGCTTACCCCCACAACCATTTTTGTTTTATGGGTTTTTATCGAGAAACAAAAAAGAGCGACGCGTGCAAATTGAAAATTTAAAAAGACGCCAAGAGACGGTTATTTTATATGAAGCGCCTCACCGATTAAAAGAAACACTAGGTGCGCTACATGATCAGGTTGAAGGAACACGAAACATTGTGTTGGCGAGAGAAGTTACAAAAAGGTTTGAAGAATTCTTACGTGGAACGCTTGAAGAAGCGATGAAGTGGGTACAATCAACACAGATACGCGGTGAATTTTGTATCGTGCTGGAAGGAAATGATGGAACAGTCGCAGAAGCAGATGAGCCTAGTTGGTGGGAAGATCTTTCTATATATGATCATGTAAGTGGCTTGATGGAACAAAAGGGAATTAGATCAAAGGAAGCGATTCGGGAAGTTTCGGTTACCCGTGAGCTAAGTAAGCGTGAAGTATACCAAGCCTATCATGTTGATGCGTAAGAAATAAAAGGAGTCCATCTATTCGTCCTTTATTTTAGACAATAAAAAGACCGAAACGAAAATCCGCTTCGGACTATACATTTAGTTCTTTAAGTTGTTTTGAATTTGTTGAACGAGTTGTTCTGCGCCCTCTGGACTTAATATTAACTTTCCATCAAGCAGACTTAAGTTATCATCTGAAACGGTACCTGTAATTGAGCATGTCATATTAGGCATATACTTTTTTAGAATGATTTTATCTTCATCTACATAAATTTCTAAAGCATCTTTTTGTTCGATTCCAAGTGTACGACGTAATTCGATTGGAATAACTACACGCCCAAGCTCGTCGACCTTTCTTACGATTCCAGTTGATTTCATTGGAAGAGCTCCTTTCGTTACATTTATAGTACATCATCAAAACTTATAATTCTGACGTTTGTTAGTAACTTATCATAACAAGGTTTCCAATTAACGTCAATCAAACAACCTTGAAATCTAGTTATTTTGTAGAATTAATAGTATTCGTTGAATAACAATAAACGGATTCTGAAAAGTGTTTACTGTAAAAGCAACAGAAGTACAGTGAATAACATTGTATCGCTCTTATAATTTAGATAGAATAGAACGTATAAACAATTGTACTGGAGGAATTTTCGTGACTGAACAGCAAAAAACATTTTATATTACAACACCTATTTATTACCCGAGTGGAAAATTCCATATTGGTACTGCATATACGACCGTTGCATCAGATGCAGCAGCGCGCTATAAAAGATTACGTGGATACGATGTACGTTTTTTAACAGGAATGGACGAACACGGATTAAAGATCCAGGAAGTTGCCGATAAAGCTGGATTGCCACCTCAAGAATATGTAGACGGCATTACAGCAAGCGCTAAAGAACTTTGGCAAAAGATGGATATCTCATATGATGACTTTATCCGTACGACTGAGGTTCGCCATAAGGAAAGTGTTAAGAAAATTTTCAATAAGTTTCTTGAAAATGGGGATATTTATAAAGGTGAGTATGAAGGATGGCATTGTACGCCTTGTGAGTCTTACTTCTCAGAAACACAACTTGTAGATGGAAATTGCCCAGATTGTGGACGACCCGTACAAAGAGTCAAGGAAGAATCTTATTTCTTTAATATGAAAAAATATGCGGATCGATTACTTCAGTTTTACGAAGATCATCCAACTTTCATTGAACCAGAATCTAGAAAAAATGAAATGATTAATAACTTTATTAAACCGGGTCTTGAAGATCTGTCAGTTTCACGTATGTCATTTGATTGGGGCATAAAAGTTCCAAGTGATCCAGCGCACGTCATATATGTGTGGGTCGATGCACTGACTAACTATATTACAGCACTTGGTTACGGATCTGATGATGAGTCCCTGTTTAACAAATACTGGCCAGCAGATGTTCATGTCGTGGGTAAAGACATTGTACGTTTCCATACGATTTACTGGCCAATCTTCCTAATGGCTTTGGATTTACCTTTACCAAAGAAGGTTTTCGCACACGGCTTTATTATGATGAAAGACGGCAAGATGTCGAAGTCAAAAGGAAACGTTGTTTATCCGGAGATGCTTGTTGATCGTTATGGACTTGATGCTACGCGTTACTTCCTTCTTCGTGAATTGCCATTTGGCCAAGATGGCGTCTTTTCACCAGAAACATTCGTAGAGAGAACGAATTACGATCTCGCGAATGACCTTGGAAACTTATTGAACAGAACAGTATCGATGATCAACCAATACTTTGATGGTGTTATTCCAACAGAAAATCTTGTACCGACTAGTTTTGATGAGCCTTTACAAGATTTCATTAAGAAAACAATTGAAAAGTATGAGCGTTCTATGGATAAGATGCAATATAGCATCGCACTTACTGACTTATGGGCACTTGTTTCAAGAACGAATAAGTACGTTGATGAAACGGCGCCGTGGGTTCTTGCAAAAGATGAGAATGAACGGTTGAAGTTGGCGTCTGTTATGGTAAATCTAACTTCATCTCTTCGCCATATTGCTATTCTTTTACAGCCGATGATGACTGAATCTCCTAAGAAAATAATTACACAATTAGGACTCGATGAAAAAGCACTTAAATGGGATTCACTTGGAAACTTTAATACCGTTTTAGCGGGTACAAAAGTGGTGAGTAAAGGCGTTCCAATATTCCCGAGGCTTGATGCTGAAGTAGAAATCGCCTATATTCGCGAGCAAATGTCCATTACAGCACCTAAAGAAGTGGCGCCGAAGCAAATAGAAACTCCAGAAGTTAAAAAAGAAATTACTTTTGAGGATTTTATGGAAGTAGATTTGCGTGTTGCGACGGTTATTGCGTGTGAAAAGATTCCAAAGACCGATAAATTACTCAAACTACAATTGGATCTTGGTTTCGAGAAAAGACAAGTTGTTTCAGGAATTGCTGAATATTACGAACCTGAAGCATTAATTGGTGAAAAAGTGATTGTAGTAGCCAATTTAAAACCAGTGAAATTACGCGGAGAGCTTTCGCAAGGAATGGTCTTAGCAGGTCAGTCTGATGGAGTTTTAAAACTTGCCACTGTAGATCCAGCATTAGAAAATGGTTCAACCGTGAAATGAAAATGAAATAAAGTACGGAAGTAGCCGACATTTATAACAAATATCAAAAAAATAGTAAAAGCAACGTTTTTATCAATAAACGTTGCTTTTTTTTGCTTAAAATTAGGAGTGGTTTCAAGCTAAACCGTCTTTAAAAACAAGATCCTTAAAGTTTATGCACGCATTGTAATGGTATTGTAATATAAATGTCACAAAAGAAATGTTTTACTGAACTACAATAGTACAGGCGTAAGGAGAGAGTAACTATGTTTATTGATACACATGTTCATTTAAACGCAGACCAATACGAAGAAGATGTTGACGAGGTCATCGCACGTGCGCTAGCAGCAGGTGTAACAAAGATGGTGGTCGTTGGATTCGACCGTAAAACCATCATTAAAGCGATGGCATTAGCGGAAGAACACCCATTTATCTATGCGGTGGTTGGTTGGCATCCAGTAGATGCGATCGATTGTACCGACGAAGACTTAGCCTGGATTGAATCATTGGCAGCACATCCGAAAGTTGTTGGAATTGGAGAAACTGGACTGGATTACCATTGGGACAAGTCACCAAAAGACATTCAGCAAAGTGTATTTCGTAAGCAAATCCAACTCGCTAAAAAAGTGAAATTACCAATTATCATTCATAATCGGGATGCCACAGCAGATGTCGTTCGCATTTTGAAGGAAGAGAATGCCTCAGAAACTGGCGGGATTATGCACTGTTTCGGTGGAAGCGTTGAAACCGCAAAAGCGTGTATCGAGATGAATTTTATGATTTCACTGGGTGGTCCTGTTACTTTTAAAAATGCAAAGGCCCCAAAAGAAGTGGCGGCCGAAATTCCATTAAATAAATTGTTAATCGAAACAGATGCACCTTATTTAACGCCCCATCCTTACCGTGGGAAACGAAACGAACCAGTGTACGTCACGTTAGTGGCGGAAGAAATTGCAAGTATTAAAGGAATTACAGTTGAAGAGGTTGCAGCAGCGACAACAGCTAATGCAAAATCTTTATTTAAAATAAATGAATAAAAAGAAGTAATGTTTACCATACTTTGGAATATAGTCGTGTTTTTTCACGTAAAGAAAATGTAAACGTATGTGTTGACACGTACAAAATCACATTATATAATCACACGAGTGATGAAGGAGGAGTTTTTTTCATGAAAAGAAGTCCCATGAAAAGTCTGTTCTATACTTCATTGAGGAGCAAACAAATTGCAATTTCCATTATCGTTACGACGATATTCGTTTCGGTTGTATCATTAGCCTTATACGAAGGAAATAAAAAATCGGTCACACTAGCTGTGAACGGTGAGCAACAAGAAATTAAAACATACGCAAGCACAGTGGCAAAACTTCTTTCCGACGAGGAAATTGAAGTTTCAGAGCATGATATAGTAACACCCTCAATGAATACACCTGTTGAAAATGGCTTAGCCATTAGGTGGGAACAATCTAAACAAGTAGCATTAACCGTAGGCGAAGAGGAGCAATCTCTTTGGACAACGAAAAGAACTGTAGGCGAAGTGCTGGAAGAAGCCGGCATTGAACTTACTGAACATGACGAAGTAAGTCCAAGTCTACGTTCAAAAATAGACGAACAAGATACGATTACTGTCAACAAAGCATTTGAATTTAAGCTTGTTGACGGTGGTGAAGAAGTAAGCTTTTGGTCGACGCGAACAACAATCGATGAGTTTCTAAAAAAAGAAGGCATCGAAATGGCTGAGTATGATCGACTAGAAGGAGATCTAACTGATTTAATCGAACCAGCGTCAACTGTACACATCGTGCGCGTTGAGAAAACGATGGATGTCGTTGAAGAAGAAGAAAAATTTGCGGTTGAAACACGCAATGATAAATCGTTATTAAAAGGACGCGAACAAGTGGTCCAAGAAGGTAAAAAAGGTACGGTTTCACGCGAGTATGAAATCGTCAAAGAGAACGGAAAAGAAGTTTCTCGTTCGCTGGTGAAAGAAACGACGATTAAAGAACCTACAAAGAAAATTGTCTCTGTCGGTACGAAAGTGATGGTTGCGGATGCATCTACGTCTTCAACACCTGGGAAAACAACCGTTTCAAGGAATGATTCGGGTGCTCCGGCTGGAGGTAAAGAGTTTTACGTATCGGCTACTGCATACACAGCGGGTTGTAGTGGATGTTCGGGCATTACCGCAACGGGCATCAATTTAAATACCAATCCGAATTTAAAAGTAATTGCAGTCGATCCTAGTGTGATTCGACTTGGTTCAAAAGTTTGGGTTGAAGGTTACGGCTATGCAATTGCAGGCGATACTGGTGGTGCAATTAAAGGGAATCGAATAGATATTCATATGCCGACAAAACAAGCAGCTTATAGTTTTGGTAGACGTCAAGTAAAAATTAAAGTAATGAATTGATATAAATCCGTAGGGCTGTCAAATGTCCTGCGGATTATTTTAATTGGACAACAACGTTTGCTCCGATGATGGCTAGCGTTTCTTTATTTTACATATGACAGTGTGGAGCGTAGAATTATGGAAAGAATGTAAGGGAAAGAGGACCTTTTGTGAATATAAAAGAAATAATAGTAGTTGAAGGAAAATCTGATACTGTAGCGGTTAAGCGTGCAACCGGCGCGGATACGATTGAAACGAATGGTTCTGCAATTGATGAAATGACATTGGTGCGAATTCAACATGCGATGGAGATGCGGGGTGTAATTGTTTTCACAGATCCTGATTATCCAGGCAGAAGAATTCGTGCGATTATAGAAGAACGTGTACCGGGTGTAAAGCATGCATTTCTTGAGAAAAAGAAGACGATTGCTAAAAATGGCAAAGGCCTCGGTATTGAACATGCGAAAGATGCAGATATTCAAGAGGCGATTCGTGCGGTCTATTCAGTTGAGGACCGACCGGCAATTGAGATTCTGCTTGTTGACCTGATGGCAGCAAAGCTTATCGGCCATCCCGAGGCGCGTAGAAGACGTGACCGAGTGAGCGAACTACTACAAATCGGTCAAGTGAATGGAAAAGGCTTAAAGAAACGTTTGGAGATGTTCAGAATTAGTTCGGAAAAGTTAAGGGAAGCTTTAGCAGTTCTCGATAAGGAGGAAAATTGAAATGATGAAGGATATTGCAACTCCGATGAGGACAAAAGAAATCCTGAAAAAGCACGGCTTTTCTTTTAAAAAGAGTTTGGGGCAAAACTTTTTAATCGATCCAAATGTCTTGGGAAATATTGTATCACATGCAGGACTCTCAAAGAAAACGGGTGTAATCGAGATTGGACCAGGTATTGGCGCACTAACCGAGCACCTTGCGAGAAGCGCGGGAAAAGTAGTGGCATTTGAAATTGATGGAAGGCTTTTGCCTGTTCTTGAAGATACAATGTCACCCTATGATAACGTGACTGTAATTCACCAAGATATATTGCAAGCGGATCTTCAGCAAACGATGTCGGACTACTTTTCAGAATATGATGATGTAGTGGTTGTTGCAAATCTTCCGTATTACGTAACGACACCCATTATTATGAAGTTTTTGATGGAAAAGGTTGCGATAACAGGCATGATTATTATGATGCAGAAAGAAGTCGCAGACCGCATTACGGCTAATCCTGGTACAAAAGCGTACGGTTCTTTGTCTATTGCCATTCAATATTACATGGATGCAGAGGTCTCGATGATTGTTCCTAAAACTGTTTTTGTGCCACAACCAAATGTGGAATCAGCAGTTTTAAAATTGACTAGAAAAACGACACCACTTGCAGAGGTAATCGATGAAAATTTCCTGTTTCAGGTATCAAAAGGTTCCTTTGTACAGCGACGCAAAACAATTATAAACAACTTGCAAACTTCCTTGCCAGAGGGAAAGTTGAAAAAAGAACTACTTGTTGAAAAGTTGAATAGTGTTGATATCGATCCAAGTAGAAGAGGAGAAACCCTTACAGTAGAAGAGTTTGCAAAACTCTCGAACGCTTTATATGCTGATTTTTCGAGTTGATAAAAATGGCGGAATTCTTACGTTTTGACTTTAAGTGTATTTTCTAGAGAAAAAGGATTGACAAGACCAATAGATCTTTGTTAAACTGAAATATTTAATTGACAGAAATCTTTTTTTGTGTTATAGTTATGTCTAGTGAGGTGTTAGCGAAGTGCCAAAGACATTAGCGGACATTAAGAAGTTATTGGATTCTCATTTAGGGAAACGTTTGCATTTAAAAGTAAACGGTGGCCGAAGAAGAACGATTGAAAGAACTGGAGTTTTAAGTGAAACATATCGTGCAGTATTCGTCGTTGAACTCGATCAAGAAGAAAGCTCTTTTGAGCGAGTATCTTACAGCTATGCGGATATTTTAACCGATGCGGTTGAAATAACTGTCCTTGACAGCGCAGGTCAGACAGAGTTTGTAGTTAAGTAGTCGATTATTATTGTTCTTATTTTAGTTATTAACATCTATTAACACCTACCAATACATTGGTAGGTGTTTTTTCTTTGATTTCAGCCATACTATTGCCGTCAGCTGAAAAGGAGGAAAACCGAATGGCGAGAAAACGGAGTATTATGTCTGAGCAATTGAAAGAGGAAATTGCAAAAGAGCTTGGCTTTTACGATGTTGTTCAGCGAGAAGGTTGGGGTGGCATTAAAGCACGGGACGCGGGTAATATGGTAAAACGTGCGATTCAAATGGCAGAACAGGGAATCGGAGAAGATAAGAAGAATCCCTGATCGACCTAAATTCCAAAAAAGCTGATAAAAAATAGGGATTGCTCAGAAGTTATGCTCGACATAACGGATGAGCAGGCCCTATTTTAGTTGACGATGAATGATTCAGTCAATCGAATCAAATGGAAATTTTATAATCTACATGTGCAATATCCCTGTCGTATGGTAAAATAGGGAACAAAGAAAAGTGGTATTGGGGGGAGCTGGATGTTATATGAAAAAGCGCCAGCAAAGATTAACTTGACGCTTGATGTCCTACATAAAAGGCTCGATGGTTACCATGAAGTAGAAATGGTGATGACAACTGTTGATCTGGCAGACCGGGTATGGCTTCGCTCTACTGATGACGGTAACATAACGATTAAATCATCAGAGCCATTCGTACCGAACGACCGAAAAAACTTAGCCTATCAAGCAGCTGAAATTTTAAAGAAACATGCGAATGTCTCGAAAGGTGTTGAAATTACACTTGAAAAAAGCATTCCTGTAGCAGCGGGGCTTGCTGGTGGGAGTTCAGATGCAGCTGCAACATTAAGGGGACTCAACCGTCTTTGGAATTTGGGGCTAAGTGCAGAGCAACTTGCAGATCTCGGTGCAGAAATTGGGTCAGATATTCCCTTTTGTGTATACGGTGGAACGGCTTTAGCAACAGGACGCGGAGAAATCATTCAAAATATAGCACCTCCGCCAAATTGTTGGGTTGTCTTAGCGAAACCAGTGATTTCAGTTTCAACGGCGAGTATCTACAATAACTTAAACTTAGAAAATGTCGTTCATCCTGATACGGCTGGTATGGTCGCAGCACTTGAGGGCAAAGACTACGAGCGGATGTGTACAAAACTTAATAACGTACTAGAGCCTGTTACAATGTCACTTTATCCTGAAGTCGTCATGTTAAAGGAACAAATGAAAAAGTTCGGCGCCGATGCAGTACTTATGAGCGGAAGTGGACCGACTGTATTTGGTCTCGTGTCGAATGAAGCCAGAGTACCGCGGATTTATAATGGATTAAAAGGGTTTTGTAAGGAAGTTTATGCGATTCGGATGATTGGCGAACGCCATAAACTTGATTAAAGACGTACGATTATGGTAGTCTACGATTAAATATTCGTGTTTGGGAGTTGGTTTCATGAAATGGAAAAGAAGCGAGCGGTTGGTAGATATGACGCGTCATTTGTTAGACTATCCACATCAGCTTATTCCATTAACGTTTTTTTCGGAACGTTATCAATCTGCAAAGTCTTCGATTAGTGAAGATTTAACTATAGTGAAAGAAACCTTTGAAAGTAAAGGTGCAGGAAAGTTGTTGACCGTTGCTGGAGCAGCGGGTGGTGTGAAGTTTATTCCTAAAATGGCAGAAGAAGATGTTAGAGACATCGTAACGTATTTAATGAATAAACTAGATGAACAAGATCGGTTGCTGCCAGGTGGTTACTTATTTATGGGTGATTTACTTGGAAATCCACGTTTGATGGACCGCATTGGAAAAGTTTTTGCATCAGCGTATGCAGAAACGGATATTGACGTTATAATGACCGTTGCAACAAAAGGGATTCCGATTGCGCATGCAATTGCACGCCACTTGAATATTCCGGTAGTCGTCGTGCGCGGAGATAATAAGGTGACAGAAGGTTCAACGGTTAGTATTAACTATGTATCAGGTTCAACGCGTCGCATTCAGACAATGGTTTTATCTAAGAGAAGTATGCAAAGTGGTCAAAAAGTCTTGCTTACGGATGATTTTATGAAAGCTGGCGGCACGATGATGGGGATGAAGAACTTACTGGAAGAGTTTGATTGTGAATTAGCTGGGATTGCAGTTCTGATAGAAGCCGAACATCACGAAGAGGTTCTCGTAGAGCAATATTTATCACTCGCAAAACTTTGTAGTGTGAATGAAAAAGCACGTACAATTGAATTGACAGAAGGAAATTATTTCTCGAAAGGTGGAAATTAATATGAATTATGTATCTACAGATAAAGCACCAGAGGCATTTGGTCCATATGCACAGGCAGTGAATGTGAATGATTTTATTTATACTTCAGGTCAGATTCCAGTCACGCCAACAGGCGAACTTATCGACGGATCGATTGAAGCACAAACTGATCAGGTATTTGCGAATTTAAATGCAGTTTTAGCTGCAGCAAATTCATCATTAGATCAAGTGGTAAAGGCGACGGTCTTTATTAAAAACATGGATGACTTTGCAGCGATCAACGCTGTCTACGCACGCCATTTTGGTGCGCATACACCAGCACGTTCTTGTGTTGAAGTCGCGAGGTTGCCTAAGGACGTTGATATTGAAATCGAAGTTATTGCCGTAGCACGTGACTAAAAGTCGTCTTCAGTCACAATATACATTATAAAAACGGGAGAAAACCAAGTGTTTTCTTCCATTTTTATATTACAAAGGTACTAATTCATAAATTTAAAAAATTTCGTTAATAAAAGAAGGAAAACAATTACTTTTGTTGAATAGAATATAAAAGGGAATGCAACTTAAAGGAGTGGTACGTGGAATGGAAGTAACAGATGTTAGGTTAAGAAAAGTAGACACGGACGGAAGAATGAAAGCGATTGCATCCATTACGTTCAATGATGCATTTGTAGTTCACGACATACGTGTCATTGATGGCAACGAAGGATTATTTGTTGCGATGCCAAGTAAACGAACGCCAGATGGTGAATTTAGAGATGTTGCCCATCCAATTAATTCAGAGATGAGATTAAAAATACAAGAAGCTGTTTTAACTGCTTATTATCCAGTAACAGAGGAAGCTTTAGAAGAAGCCAATGTGTAATTATTCTTCCCATAACAATTGTCATTTATATTTTATAAGAAATACTTAACTGTCTGCTAATGCAGGCGGTTTTTTTGCATGATCGTGATACATATGTGTGAATTTATATGAAATAAATTATGGGAAATTAGAAAAGATTATATTCAAAGAACATTATCTAAATGTCAAGAGGTAGAGAGTTGAAAAAAAGCACGTTTTCGGCTATAGTCAATAGTGAAAAGATTAGCAAGGGATTAATCTTTGTCCCTCATTATTGGAGGCTAACAAATGACGAATACATATGCCGTTGTCTTAGCTGCAGGACAAGGTACAAGAATGAAGTCAGATTTATATAAAGTACTACATCCGGTTTGTGGCAAGGCAATGGTCGAACATGTAATAGACAATATTAATCGACTAGGTGCCAACCGGATTGTGTCAATTGTTGGCCATGGTGCCGAAAAAGTTGAAGAAACACTCGGTGAAAAAAGTGAATATGTTCTCCAACAGGAACAATTGGGAACAGCACATGCAGTACAACAGGCAGAAGCTTTACTCGGTCGTTTAGAAGGAACAACGATTGTTGTCTGTGGAGATACACCGTTAATCCGTTCTGAAACGATGCGTGATTTGGTTGAACATCACAAGGCATCAGCAGCGAAAGCAACGAT
The DNA here is from genome assembly GCA_029263945.1 of Sporosarcina sp. GTDB lineage: Bacteria > Bacillota > Bacilli > Bacillales_A > Planococcaceae > Sporosarcina. The sequence goes on along the minus strand of JARIDM010000070.1, from coordinate 32,246 downwards.
ATTAACTGCGATTGCAGATAATCCGTTAGGATATGGTCGTATTATACGTGCTGAAAATGGACAAGTACTTCGTAATGTTGAGCAAAAAGATGCAACGCCTGAAGAGCAAAAAGTGAATGAAATAAATACAGGTACGTATTGCTTCGACAACCAAGCATTGTTTGAAGCGTTAAAAAAAGTACGAAATGATAATGCACAAGGAGAATACTACCTCCCTGATGTAATAGGTATATTACAGGGCGAGGGTGCAGTAGTGTCTGCCTATGCAACAGAAGACTTTAGTGAAACGTTAGGCATTAATGATCGTGTCGTCTTGGCAGAAGCAGAACAAGTGATGCGGGCCCGTTTAGCTGAACAACATATGCGAAATGGTGTTACAGTTATTAATCCTGAAAACACTTATATTAGTGCAAATGCTAAAATTGGCCGCGATACAATTTTACAACCAGGAACAATGATTGAAGGAGATACAGTTATTGGTAGTGGATGTACAATAGGTCCGAATAGCCAAATCGTGAATAGTGTGATTGGAGATCAAACGACAATAAACTCGTCTGTCGTCCTCGAAAGTAAAATAGGTGCCCACACTTCAGTAGGACCGTTCGCACACATTCGTCCAGAAACAAATTTGGGCAATCACGTTCGGATTGGTAATTTTGTTGAAGTTAAAAAATCAACATTTGGCGAAGGTAGTAAAGCAGCTCATTTGAGTTATATTGGAGATGCTACGATTGGCTCTGCTGTCAACTTTGGTTGCGGTACAATTGTTGTCAACTATGATGGCAAGAAAAAGTATGTAACAACCGTTGAAGATGAAGCGTTTATAGGGTGTAATTCAAATCTCATTGCACCTGTTACCATTGGAAAAGGTGCTTACGTTGCTGCAGGCACAACAGTTTCTAAAGATGTTCCAGTAGATGCATTGGCAATCGGGCGAGCCCGTCAAGAGAACAAAGAAGGTTACGTTACAAAACTAAAACTCAATTAAAAATCAGGGGGACCATGATGACTAATCCTTATCCGAATAAAAAATTAAAATTGTTTTCGTTGAATTCCAATGAAGCGTTAGCGAAAGAAGTTGCGGAAGAAATTGGAATACCACTTGGTGAATGTTCTGTTACAAGATTTAGTGATGGAGAAGTTCAAATTAATATCGAAGAAAGTATCCGTGGCTGTGATGTTTATATCCTTCAATCTACGTCAGATCCTGTTAACGAGCACTTAATGGAGCTGTTAATTATGATTGACGCACTGAAACGTGCATCAGTTGGGACGGTTAACATCGTGAATCCGTATTATGGCTATGCACGTCAAGATCGCAAGGCGCGTTCGCGTGAACCAATCACAGCAAAACTTGTAGCCAATTTACTTGAAACGGCAGGGGCGGACCGTGTTATTGCACTTGACCTTCATGCGCCTCAAATCCAAGGCTTCTTTGACATTCCAATCGATCACCTCGTTGCGGAACCAATTCTTACAGAATATTTTAAAGGAAAAGGTTTTAATCCTGAAGAATTAGTAATCGTTTCACCTGATCATGGTGGCGTGACACGTGCGCGAAAAATGGCAGATCGCATGAAAGCACCAATTGCCATTATCGACAAGCGACGCCCACGTCCTAACGTTGCTGAAGTAATGAGTATTGTCGGACAAGTTGAAGGCAAAACGGCGATTCTAATCGACGACATCATTGATACTGCAGGGACAATTGCTATTGCAGCTTCGGCACTTATCGAGAGCGGTGCAAAAGAAGTTTACGCTTGTTGTACGCACCCTGTATTGTCAGGACCAGCGATTGAGCGAATCGACAATTCACAAATTAAAGAATTAGTGATTACCAATACAATTGAGCTTCCAGAGGGTAAGAATTCACCGAAGATTAAGCAGCTTTCAATTGCAAAACTACTTGCAGATGCCATTGTTCGTGTGTTTGAAGATAAGTCTGTTAGTACGTTATTTGATTGACAAATAGAGGATTATCCTGTAACCTACAGTGTAGCCTAAAATATACAAAAATTTATCTAAATAATATATCTTGAAAGGTGATTATGTAAAATGAGTACTACAATACAATCAAAATTGAGAGAGACTGTAAAACAGTCTACGCTTACAGACTTAAGAAATGATGGCTTTGTTCCAGCGGTCGTTTATGGTTATCAAACCGATGCTGTATCGATTGCAGTGAATGAACGTGAATTACTTAATACACTTCGTGTGACGGGCCGTAACGGTGTCATGAAACTTCAGCTTGAAGATGGAGAGCTGAATGTCGTTTTAAACGAATATCAAAAAGATCCATTAAAAAACCAAATTACACATGCAGATTTCCTAGCAATCAACATGAGTGAAGAACTTGAAATTAGTGTTCAAGTTCACCTAACTGGTGAATCTATCGGTGAAAAAGACGGTGGCGTTCTTCAACAACCAAACTGGGAACTAGACATCAAAGTTAAACCTTCAGATATTCCTGATTCATTAGAAATTGATATTTCAGAGTTGAATATTGGAGATACATTAACAGTTGCGGATGTACGTAAGAAAATTAAATACGAAATCTTAAATGATGATGATTTCGGTTTAGTTTCAATTAGTGCACCTCGTACGAATGAAGAACTTGAAGCGCTTGACGAAGTTACAGAAGACGCAAGCACAGAGCCAGAAGTAATTGGTGAAAAAGAAGCAGAAGAAAAATAATTATAGAGAAATGGCGTACGGTCACTCCGTACGCCTATTTTCTATTTAAAAGATTATTCATAATGAACGAACTGTATGACACAGGTGTGATAATTCGGTTGAGAACGGTTCAACGTAAAGTTATGCTGTCACGGATAACACGAAAGCGATACTGTAAGTTTTATTGATACGGAATACGATTTGATATAATCTTCTCTCCTAAATTACATTAAGGGAGAAGTAAATTTTACGCAAAGGAAGAGAATCCTCATGAAGATGGTTATTGGCCTCGGAAACCCGGGTAAACAATATGAAAAAACACGCCATAATATTGGCTTCCATGTAATCGATGAACTTTCAGGTCGTTTGCAGGCACCACCGATGCAGTCAAAGTTTAATGGCATGTATACTGTCGTCCATCGTCCAGAAGGAAAAGTGATGCTTGTCAAACCGCTTACCTATATGAATTTATCAGGTGAATGTGTACGTCCCCTTCTCGATTACTATGAAGTAGACATTGATGAAGTTGTTGTGATTTATGACGATTTGGACTTCGCTCCAGGAGAACTTAGACTTCGTCAAAAAGGGAGTGCAGGCGGTCATAATGGGATGAAATCATTAATAGCGCATTTCGGGACTGACAAGTTCAATAGAATTAGAATGGGAATCGGTAGACCGGTAAGCGGCATGAAAGTTGCCGATTATGTGCTCTCCTCATTTAGTAAAGAGGAAACACCCGTTATAGAAGACGCTGTGAAAAAAAGTGCTGATGCTTGTGAAGAATGGTTGAAATCGCCATTTCTTGAAGTAATGAATAAATTTAACGGTATATAAAGGAATAATTAGGTCATCATTCACCTATACTACTAGGAAAAAGAAGTAGGTGGCAAAGTGGTGATTCGGTATCATTGCAAACATTGTGAAACTGAAATAGGATCACTTCCATTTGAATCGGCTGAGAGTGTAGTTAGTCTCATTCAACGATTAGAGAATGATTCGCATCAATACGATGACAAAGAACAGTTTTTAATAATAGGGGAGGGCGGCGAAATGACAGTCCGCTGTATCTGTGAGCAGTGTGAAAAGTCACTTCAACAATTTCCTACGTATTATGCACTTAAAAAGTGGCTTCAATAGTTATTCGCTTTGGCGCTGATGGCGTTCAAAGCTTTTTCTGTTTTCCAGTACATTCCATTTTGTACGCTAAGAAGCCTTTTGACCACTAGCTGAAATTAGGATTTATAATAAGAATGAAGAAGGATAGGTGTTTAATTTTGGAAGCGCTTATTAATTACTATATGAAAAGAAATGAAATTAGTAAACTAGCTCAAGATTTAAAGGAAGGGCATGATCAGCAGCTCATCGCAGGATTATCTGGTGGTGCAAAACCAGTTTTCTTCAAAGCACTCCAACAGTCACTCGAAAAACCAGTATTAATAGTTTCTCCCAACCTTTTACAAGCACAACGTACATATGAAGACCTTGTGAAAATGCTTGGAGAATCGAGTGTTCATCTCTATCCAGCGGAAGAGTTGGTAGCGGCGGAATTTTCGATTTCAAGTTATGAATTACGGGCGCAACGTATGGAAACAATCGATCATATGGCGCGTGTTGGTGCAGGTGTTTATATTACGCCTATTGCAGGACTCAGAAAGTTTTTACCAGCTAAAAGTAAATGGCTTGAAAACAATTTAGAAACAAAAATCGGTGCGACAATTAACATTGATGAATGGGTTGAACAACTCGTTGCGATGAGCTATTCAAGACAACCGATGGTCACTGCACCTGGTGAATTCGCACTTCGCGGAGGGATATTAGATTTGTATCCTCTAGCAAGTGAGCATCCCATCCGAATAGAACTATTCGATACAGAAGTGGATTCAATTCGTACATTCTCTGCAGAAGATCAGCGGTCGATCAGTAAATTAGAAACAATTTCAATTTTACCAGCAGCAGAGTTTATGTGGACTGAATCAGACAGACTATCCGTTGCTATGAAATTAGAAAAAGAATTAAGTGTAAGCTTGAAAAAAATCAAAAATGAAGAAGCAAAAGAATTGCTTACGTTAAACTTATCTGCGGATATTGCATTATTAAGAGATGGTAATGTTCCAGAAGGTATGTTGAAGTATGCCTCATTTGCAGCAGAACAGCCCACATCATTAGCCACTTATTTTCCAAGAGATGGATTTGTTATGTTTGATGAAGTCGGTAGAATTCTTGAAGTACTAGAATCTCTTGAAAAGGAAGAGGAAGAATGGTTAATTTCCCAAATTGAAGAGGGTAAAAATGTTCACGCCGCAAAACTTTCCTTTACTTTTACTGAGATTAATAAAATGTTAACGCAAAATAAAATTTATCTATCTTTATTCATTCGTTCAATGCCAGGCATTGTGGTGAAAAATACAAGGACAATTTCTTGTAAGCCAATGCAAGAATTTCATGGTCAAATGCCTTTGCTGAAAACGGAATTGGCCCGTTGGAGAGAAGGCAATTTCAATATTTTCCTCGTTGTAGATGGCGCTGAACGCATGGAGAAGGTACAAAGCATTTTGTCGGATTATAAAATTGAGGCAACTTTGTCGGGTCAACCATCAGATACAGGCGGTGTCTTTATCATAGATGGAGATTTGTCAGCTGGATTTGAATTGCCACTTGATCGAATGGTTGTTTTAACGGATGCTGAACTGTTTAAAGGAAAGCCAAAAAGAAAGTCTCGACCTCAAAAAATGTCCAATGCAGAGCGCATTAAAAGTTATTCTGAAATAAAGCCAGGTGACTATGTTGTTCATGCGCATCACGGGATTGGTAAATATATTGGGATTGAAAATATGTCCCAAGGCAAGATTGAAAAAGACTATCTTGAAATACATTTCCGTGGAAATGATAAATTGTATGTCCCAACGGATAAGATTGATTTAATCCAAAAGTATGTTGGATCAGGTGAAAAAGCCCCAGTTCTACATAAACTAGGTGGCGCGGCTTGGAAACGTACGAAAAGTAAAGTATCAGCTGCGGTAAAAGACATTGCAGATGATTTAATAAAACTTTACGCGGAAAGAGCGTCTGAAAAAGGTCATGCTTTTGCAAAAGACGATGATTTACAACGATCATTTGAAAATGCATTTCCATACGACGAAACAGCAGATCAACTTAGATCGATTGAAGAAGTTAAAAAAGACATGGAGAACATTCAGCCAATGGACCGGTTGCTTTGTGGTGACGTTGGTTATGGGAAAACTGAAGTTGCGATCCGAGCTGCCTTTAAAGCGGTATTAGACGGTAAGCAAGTTGCATTTCTTGTCCCAACGACCATTTTAGCCCAACAACATTATGAAACGATGAAAGAACGTTTCGAAGGTTTCCCAGTTGAAGTCTCTTTGTTAAACCGTTTTAAAACAAAAAAGGAACAAACTGCAACGTTAAAAGGCTTAAAGGCTGGAACGGTGGATATTGTGATCGGCACGCATAGGCTGTTATCAAAAGACATCATTTATAATGATTTAGGTCTTCTTGTTGTGGATGAGGAGCAAAGATTTGGGGTAACCCACAAGGAACGCCTGAAACAATTAAAGTCGAATGTGGACGTATTAACGCTAACAGCGACACCAATTCCTAGAACCCTTCATATGTCGATGTTAGGTGTACGTGACCTATCAATTATAGAAACACCGCCAGCGAATCGCTTTCCAGTACAGACCTATGTAATGGAGCATAATGCTGCACTTGTCCGCGAAGCGATTGAGCGTGAGATGGGCCGCGGAGGGCAAGTCTTTTACTTATACAACCGTGTCGAGGACATGGCGCGAAAAGTGGATGAAATTAAAGGACTTGTGCCCGATGCAAGGGTTGGTTTTGCCAATGGACAAATGGGTGAGTCGGCACTTGAGTCGACAATCTTAGGCTTTCTTGAAGGTGAGTATGATGTCCTCGTGACGACCACGATTATTGAAACCGGGATTGATATTCCAAATGTCAATACACTCATTGTCCATGACGCAGATAGAATGGGCTTGTCTCAACTTTATCAGCTCCGTGGACGTGTCGGTCGTTCTAACCGCGTGGCTTATGGTTATTTCTTATATAAACGAGATAAGATTCTAACTGAAGTTGCTGAAAACCGTTTGCAAGCAATAAAGGAATTTACTGAACTTGGCTCTGGCTTTAAAATTGCGATGCGTGACCTATCGATTCGAGGTGCTGGTAACTTACTTGGCTCTCAGCAACATGGGTTTATAGACTCTGTTGGATTCGATTTGTACTCACAAATGTTACAAGAAGCGATTGAAGAGAAGCAAACAGGTATTGTCAAAGAAGACATTCCAGATATTGAAATTTCACTGTCCGTGAATGCATACTTACCCGATACGTATATTCGCGACGGCTTCCAAAAAATTCAAATGTATAAACGCGTAAAAGTAATTGATAGTGATATGGATTACACTGAGCTTGTGGATGAAATGATTGACCGGTTTGGAGATTTACCGTTAGAGGCCGATTTACTTTTACGCATTGCTCGTTTTAAAGTATGGGGAAGAATTGCTGGCGTGGAATCGATCAAGAACCAGCAATCCAAAATCCAAATTCGTTTTTCAGCAGTAGGAACAACAACGGTAAATGGTGCGAAGTTAGTTGCGGATTCAATGTCATTTGGCCGTGCTGTTGGTTTCTCTATGGACGGAGACCAACTTGTCATCACAATTGATGAGCGCCATACCGAAAAAGCAACGGGATTCGATGTTTTGGAGTCTATTATGAAGATGCTGCCTTCTTCTATCAAGGAAACTGTTGCTTCGGAAACCGTCTAAAGGAAAAGTTGCATATTTTGCCCACTTTTGAAGCATACTGAGTTTGCAATGAAACTAATTGTTAAACTTGTGGAAAGTGAGGCATCGAGTATGAAAGCAACTGGAATCGTCCGCAGAATAGATGATCTCGGAAGGGTTGTAATCCCAAAAGAAATTCGAAGAACACTTAGAATTCGCGAGGGAGATCCGTTAGAAATATTTACTGCCCGGGATGGTGAAATTATTTTAAAGAAATACTCCCCAATATCCGAACTGGGGCAATTTGCAAAAGAGTATGCAGAAACCCTATACGAAACGCTAGGGACGCCCGCGTTAATAAGTGATCGTGATGAGATGATTGCGGTATCAGGCTTGTCAAAAAAAGATTACTTAAACCGAAACTTAGCCCCAGAGATTGATGAAATCATTTCAAATAGGAAGATTGTGACCGAGAAACTTGAAGATACAGTCGAGTGGGTACCCGGGCAAGTAGAGCAAGTTAAATCTTATTGTATAGCGCCTATTATTGCGGGCGGGGATATGATCGGCGCTGTTTACTTGCTATCTAAACTACATTTCATTGGTGAGACTGAACAGAAAGCTGCAGAAACAGCGGCACATTTTTTAGCAAAACAGATGGAACAATAAGAAACAGCCCTCGCATACCGAGATTAAACGGTCGCAAGGGCTGTTTCTTATTGGAAAATTATAAAATGGAACGCCAGGAGTTGAATACGCCCAATTAAGGTGGAAATCGCCCAATAAACGGGAAAGTCGCCCAATTAATTAGAAATACGCCCAATTAAAGTAAAAGTCGCCCAATTAATTCAAATATCGCCCAATACGGATTAAAACGGGGCGCCAGGCGACGCCACAATTAGAAGTACGCTAATGTTGTCTGTAGCTTGGCGCCCAAAATTTTTTTATACGATCAGTCCATCTTTCATTGTAATGACCTGATCGGCGTAAGTGAGCATGTCTTCGTCGTGGGTTACCATTAGCGTTGTGATATTTAAGGTTTTTGTTAATTCGCGGATGAGCATCATGACGTCTTTAGATCTTTTTGAATCTAAACTTGCGGTCGGCTCATCTGCAAATAGAATTTTGGGTTTGTGAATGATGGCTCTTGCAATGGCGACGCGCTGTTTTTCACCACCAGATAAAGAGGCTGGATACGCGTCTTTTCGGTGAACCATATCGACCAAAGTGAGAACTTTTTTAACTTCTTTAGTTTGTGCACGTTTGTTCATTTTTGTTTCTGCTACATCTAGCATGAGTAAAAGTTGTTCTTCTACAGTTAAAAAGGGCACAAGATGTGAGGATTGAAAGACGAAACCAAACTCACTGGCTCTAATTTGTCGAATGTCTTCTTGGCTCATCTCCGTCATGTTTTTCCCTTCAAATAGAACTTCGCCACCAGATGCACGTTGAAGGCCAGCCGCGATTGTCAAAATTGTACTTTTACCAGATCCTGAGGCACCGACCAATGCGGTAATTTTGCCTTCATTAAGTGAAAGGTTAACGCCTTTTAACACTTGTTCTTCGACTTCTCCGTTTATAAACGTTTTGGTCACTTCATCAATTGTAAAAATGGTCATTTTATACCTCTCCTTGTTGAATTGCTTGTAATGGTTCAACTTTTTTAATTTGTAGGCCAGAAAGTGTTGCACCAATAAACCCGATGACTAAAAAGACAACTGACAACTGAATTGTTGTAGCAAGCGTCAAACTAAAAGGCATGCCTTCCGGTGCAATCATTGTGAATCCTTGGCTGAGTAAAACAGATAGGACCAATGCGATCAAGGTGATAAATACCATTTGGTACCACATCATCCCGAATAATCGACTTGTTTTGACGCCAATTGCTTTTAATATCCCGTATAAACCAATCTTCTGAACGTTCATCATGTAGAAGAAAATGGCGAATAACATGCCGCTTATTGCGACCAAAAACCAAATAATCATATTTAATGACATTTGTTCAGCACTATAGCTCGGAATTGTATTCAAGAAATCTTTGTTTGAAAATGCTTGTAAGGTTGAAATGGCTTGTGCATCCTTTTGTTCAGGGACAAAAATAAGTTGCATTTCATTTACTCGATAAATTTCTTTGTAATTCTCCATGTTGATAAATGCTACAGGTGCATGACTATACTTTTGTTGATCGACAAAACCCTTCACTTTAAATTCACCGCTAAATTGGTTATTCGTTAAAATGTCTCCAACTTTTACCCCTTCAGCTTCTAATGTTTTGTCGAGGATCACTTCGTTTTTATTCACAGTTTCAAATAGAGAAGAATCAGTTGACGTGACGAAAGCCACGCTGTGTTGTTTATCATCTGCATCATTAACGAATCCCATTTGAATCGACATCGCAAGTGCGTCGGGTTGTTCCGTTAAAACGTCAGCTTGAACCTTTTCATCGATGCGCGAAAGGTTGTACGTTTCATTTGCTTCGGTTTCCATATAAAATTGACCATCAGGCATATCCTTTATTAAAGCGGCGTTATCTTGTGAGAGTCCATTGGCTAAACCAGATATAATAAAAGTTAAAAAACTAACAAGAAAAATGATAGATCCTAATATTAAAAACTTTGCTTTGTTTTTCTTAATTTCTTTCCATGCAATGTTCATATTTTTTGCCTCCGTATTTTCTTAATAACCTAAGTATAAATGGGCTACATGAACGGAACATGAACTGAACGTTACAATGTAAAAAGCCAGGTAAACTTCTGGTATGAAGTTTACCTGGCTTGGACAAAGGTGAGACGTTATCAGCACAAATCCGACAGTTATCAGCGAAGCAGGACCTTCCACCTAGCGTTTCACAGTCATCTGCCACCTACGCGTCTTTTTATAAAGGTAAATTGCGTCTCTTGAAAATAAGAACTGTGAGAACGTATGTGACGATTCCGATTAACGCCAAGACAATAGACGACATCCAGACATCGGCATCTCCACTGGCAATTTGGCCTGGTTCATAAAGAGAAAAGGGGGTAAAATTACGGATCCAATCGATGTCAGTCACGATTTTTCCAATCATATTCATGCCGTAGAATGTGAATGTCAATACACCGGCCAATGCAAAAGCGTTCTTTTCATCATTACACAACGCGGATAGGAGGAGTGAATAGCCTCCGATCGCAAAGAATAGAAGAAATCCAACAAAGTTAATTTGGAAAAACTCACTAAATGCAATGGTACTTTCCGTTTCAATTAAAAACGTAGCAGCTAGAAAGCCCGCGCCAAATGTAACGACATGAATGATGAATAGACTACTCATAAAGACCATCACTTGAGTGATTGCAACTTGTACCCGAGACACCTGGGTAGATAATAAATAAGCCATCGAACCGCGGTCGACAAGTCGCGCCAATAGTTGCACCGTGAGCATGACGCTGAACACACCGAGAATTAATAAATAAAACAACCCATAATACTCTGCGGAAATAAACTGTCCGTAACTGCTCAGTGATTCTAGACCAAGCGCTCGAAGTAATGCATCTGGGAATAGTCCCATCATGGCATCAATTTCTGCGATATTTTCGTCAATCATTGGGAAGAGGGAGGTCATTAATGTAACGTAAAGTGCCGAACCAATGCTAAACCCAAGAATGGTTTTAATATGAAGTTTCATCATTTGAATGTAAAGGGGACGATTCATCATTGCATACCCTCCTGATTGTAATAATCCATGAAGATCTGTTCCAAACTTTGGTCGTCTGCACTGATATCTGTCACATTGTAAGGGGATAAAGCAGCAAGAAAATCATTATAATTTCCCTGAAGTTCGATGCGTACCCTGAATTCATCTACTCTTTCAGCATTTAACGTAGAAACAAGCAATGCTGTGACATCTTCTTGTTTCGATAGTTTCACAGTAAAGGCTTTCCGTTGCATCGTTTGGAGTTCATGAATGTCGCGGATGGTCACGATTTTCCCGTTCCGAATAATTGCCGCTCTGTCACAAGTGCGTTCAATTTCAGAAAAGCTGTGGGAGGACATGAGAAAAGTCTTGCCTTTCGCCTTTTCCTCAAGGACTAACTCTATAAAGACCTGTTGCATCAGTGGGTCCAGTCCTGACGTTGGTTCGTCGAGTATATAAATGTCGGGATCGTGCATGAAAGTCGCAACAATGCCTACTTTTTGTTTCATCCCTTTCGACATTTTACGGATTGCTGTTTTGGGATTAAATTGCAATCTATCAATTAGATCGTTTTGACGTTTTTTATTCGTGACCCCTTGCATCCCCGCAATCATATTGAGAAAGTCTTGGCCCGTCAGACCCTCTAAAAATGCAATTTCCCCTGGCAAATAACCAATATGACTGCGCGCTTCCGCCTGTTTCTCCCAAGTGTCGAGTCCCTTAATGGTTGCATAGCCTTTCTGTGGTTTCATATACCCCATTAAGTGGCGGATTGTGGTCGATTTACCACTGCCGTTCGGACCAAGGAATCCGAAGACCTCACCTTCTTCTACGTTAAAAGTGACACCAAAAATCCCTTTCCCGTTGGAAAACCGTTGTGTAAGCTTATCGATGTGAATCATAATCGTGCCTCCTAGGTTTTGAAATGAAGATTGTTGTCTTGTCAATTAAACATCCTAAAAACCTGATCTATTGCATCGCAGTTGGAATCCTTTGCGTAATTAACAACTTTCATTCTCTCGTTATGTGTTTCATATATATGATAAGAATCCATAAAATAATCGAGGATGTGAAATGATGAAAAATGGCAATAGTAATGACATGGGCCAAAACGTGGAGTCGCCAGAAGTTTATGCAGCGAAACTTTCATTCATTGGAAGTACACTATCTACATTGGGCGACGGCCTTCAAGCGATAGCCGCGGGAATAGCATTACAAGAATTGGAAAAGGCAAGTGATACGGAACAGGATTCTCCAAATGTGCTAAACCAATTAGAAGATATGCAACAACAAATAGATTACCTGGCCAGTAAAATAGACAGAATGGAGCGACGGAGTAGATAACAATCTTTAGTCGTCGGTTAAATGATTTGGCAGTTCAATCAATTTCATAATAGGGGTTTATTGCTCCACTACCTCAACGTATAGTTGAGTAGAACCGTTTCCAAACTATATGTCACGTCGTTGTAGAAATTAAGGTCATTATGAAATCGACTCAGTTACATCTTCACATGTATTTGTACGAACCAATATATAACAGCACGGAACTCATTCAAATTTTTGGGGGCATTCTAATAGGCTTACGCATCCGGATTCATCATGTACGCCTTCGATTCTAATTAAGAGCGTTACAGTTTTAAAACCATTTGAACAGTCTTTAGTATATGGCCGTCAAAGTTATCATCGTATTCTTTCACTGTCTTAAACCCTTTTGCTTTATAAAAATGGATACCCATTTTATTTTCCTTTTCTACTTCAACATAAATTTCCTCTACATGCCCAATTTCCTCAATGCCTTTTTGTAAAAGTGCCGTACCTATCCCATTTCCTTGACTAGTCGAAAGAAGATAAATTGCATTTAAATTTCCTTGACCTTTGTGAGTAACTGTTGAGAAATCAGCAAAACCAACCACTTGGTTTTTTTCCTCCGCAACAAATAAGTAGGAATTAGCTAACCGTTTTCTCATCATGTCATAGCTATATGCCGTGTTTAGAAAGTTTTCTTGAATGTTATAGGGAATAATTCCTTTATATGTTGTATGCCAACTTTGTGTAGCGATCTTTTGAACATCCTTAATATCTTCGTTTACCATCTCACGAATGACAATACGCAAGGTAACAACCTCCAGTTTTTATTCTGACCTAGCGAGTAAGAGAACTGCTGCACGTCAGGAATTATTTAGCTATATACTTGTTTATGCCAATACGCAAGAGTTTTAGAAATGTAAGTTCTTAGCGTGGGCTTAGCATTTTTGTACAAAAGCCGGAAATAGAACCCTCTTAAGAAATCGATAATGTTAGACCTTTTCCAAAAGAAATTTAAACAATAACCCTCTTTATCTTTTAACTGATCTAGGGCATCTGAAATAGTCGAAAGCCAGATCACAACGTCTTCATCTGTTAGGCCTTTTTCGATGAGGGCTTCCAATACAAAGATCAGCCGCTCTTCCTCATCATCACAAAAAGGTGCTTGGGAAGACCCTTCTTTAAATAGGCATGCTTTAATGGTCGCAAGAAAATCTAACGATCGCTCATTGTTAAAGGCGGGATGTCTAACCGCTTCGGCAAGTAAATCAGCACCGTGTGCAATGCTATGTGCCCAACCCTTCCTTTCCACATAACCGCGAGTATCTTGTTCAAGCATTAGATACTCATTGCTTTTTTGGATGGTTCTCAAAGCAACTTCATCTTTTAAAAAAGGTTTATCTCTGTCCTTTTGTAAGAGCAATCCGATAATTAAGGAAGAAAAAGAACGAGTGAAAACTAAATCACTTTCTACTACATCTATACCCCGAAACAGCTTATCAAGGCAAACCTCTAAAATATATCCCATTTGCTTTTCATTTAAATAGTCTTCGATAATTAATTTTCCCAGTGTGTTAAAAATCAGTGTATCTCTGAGTTCAGGGTCCGTAGAACCAATATTGTCCAACATTCTTTCAATAAGATGATCTACATTATTTTGCTTCAAGACGGTATCATAGTTAATTGTTTTAAGTTCCGATTTCAATGTCATGGGATCCCTACTTTTCCTAATCTTAATCACTCGCGTTAACCCTACTAATGCCATTCGGTCTTCTGGTCGTATTTTTTGCCATTTGCTCAAAACATTCGTTTCTATATTCCACTCTCCCTCTCCTAAAATTAAACGTAATTTCGTGGACGAAATTATGTCTACGATGTTGTCTTCACACTACTATCTAGTCTTCTACGAATCAAGATGCAATAAGTTCCTTAAAGAGCTACTGAATAACGTATGATTTTGGGAATAGATAACGTATGATTTTGGGAATAGATAACGTTATCAGCGAAGTTCCCCCGTTTATCAGCGATATTGGTAGTCTTATCGGCACAATCGCCTCACTTATCAGCACTTTTCGCGCCTGTATCAGCACAAAGCCGATCGTTATCAGAAAAACAGGACCTTTCGCCTACCCTCTAAGTATCGTTTTAGCCGAAAATAAAAAGAAGTGATGGGAGTTATGATTTCCCTTCACTTCTTTTTGAAATACGTTGTACAGTATTTATTTCAATTCAAATTTTTGATATTTGTTCAGTAAAGAATCTAATTCCTGACTGCAAGATACAACTGATGGATGTGTGAATCCGAACTCTTTTGCTTTGACGTACATCAATTTCTTTTTGTATTTAATTTGTTTTAATAAAATGAATTTCTGCATCATTTTCTTTGCCCTCCGCATAGTTTCTCCTAGTTATAATTTAGTTAATATGATTTCTATTTAAATGCACAAAGCCTATCCTACCTTATCTATCTTGCGTATGTTGTCGAAATTTGTATTGCGACATAATGTACACAATATTGTAACAATTGACAGCGAAATTTGAAAGAGTAAGTGGCTGTAAAAATGAATACATGAATAAATTTTCTGTTAATTCATTGTTTCCCGTTTTATGAAAAGATAAACATCACATGATAAATTGACCCATTTTACTGCTCATTTCGGATGGTGGTATACTAGAGGCATTAAACAAAGAAAGAGGCATAAATATGGCGCAGCAATGGAATATGAAAACGTTCATGAAAGGTGCGTCGATTCTAACAATATCAGCCATTATCGTAAAAATACTAGGTGCTGTTTATCGCGTTCCATTTCAAAACTTAGTTGGAGATAAAGGGTTTTACATTTACCAGCAGGTTTATCCGTTTATTGGTATATTCATTATTTGGACTTCATATGGCTTTGCAGTAGCCGTTTCAAAACTGTTAGCAGGAAGTAAAAGTCCTGGTGAATCGAAAGCGATGATGCGAATTGCTTTTATCTATTTACTGTTCATATCCGTTACGTTTTTTATAATTTTAATGCGCTTTGCACCATTCTTTGCGGAGGCGATGGGAGATCCGCAGCTTGTGACCCTTCTCCGAGTCGGTGCCTATATCGTGCTAATTATGCCAGCTTTAGCTGTGTTGAAAGGCGCTTTTCAATCGGAAGGGCAAATGATTCCCGTTGCGGTTTCAAATGTCGGAGAACAGGCATCGCGTGTTGCGGTTATTTTGATTGGGACGTGGCTCGTCGTAAGTCGTGGTGGTTCCCTTTACAAAGCAGGAGAAATGGCTATGTGGGGTGCTGTGGTAGGGGAAGCTGCAGGTGTACTTATTTTGGCATTTTATTTCCGTCATGAATTTAAGGGAACTTTTGAAAAAGTGAAGGTGTGGGTTGTCGTTAAAGAATTGACGATTGTGAGTCTAAGTGTCAGTGCTAGTTCGCTGATTTTATTGCTGTTTCAATTGGTCGATTCATTCACGGTATACAATACTTTATTAGCCACAGGGCTCACAGAAAATGCGGCGATGGCACTTAAAGGTGTCTATGACCGTGGACAGCCCCTTGTACAAATGGGTATTTTAATCGCTTCGACACTAGCACTAGCAATTGTTCCCCTTATTGCGCATCATGCTGTAAAAAAGAGTGGCAGAGACGCGGTGCCGTTTGTTCGCGTCACTTACCGGACAGCTTTTTTGTTTGGTTGGGGAGCAACAGTTGGGTTGGTGCTCGTTCTACCTTATGTGAATGAAATGCTTTTTGAAACGCAGAGTGGGTCGTTTGCGCTCATTATTTTTTCATTACAAATTTTTTGGCTGTCACTCATATTGCCGATTACTGCTATTTTACAAGGCGCTGGAAAAATTAAAATACCCACATTGCTCTTAATTAGCGGCGTCATCATTAAGGTCATTGCCAATGGCTACTTTGTTCCCTTATATGGAATTACAGGTGCAGCAATTGCGGGCAATCTTGCATTCGTGGTGATTACTATTGGTTTGATCATTTACTTTAAAAAAGTATGGTCAATTCAATTAGCGCCAATCCGTTTTTATGGATGGCTTCTAGTAGCAACCTTACTCATGGTGATTATTGTTTACCCGTGGATGTTAATCGGGGATGCCGTAATATTTGTTCGTTACTCGCCGAGGATAAGTGCAAGTTTAATCGCACTCACTTCTGCAGCAATTGGCGCTACCAGTTTCCTGTACGTCATCTTGAAATCACGTATAATGAGTGAAAAAGAGTGGTATCTGCTCCCGTTTGGAAAGCGTTTAGCCATCTTACAATTAAGACTTTCAAAAAGAAAAGGTGAATAATATGAATCATTTAACAGTCATTGGACTTGGTGCGGGAGATTTAGATCAGCTATCTTTAGGGACTTATCGAAAGTTAAAAGCTGCCGACTTTATCGTTGCACGAACAGATCAACATCCCGCTGTTGCTGAATTGAGAAACGAAGGCATGGTGATTGATAGTTTTGACGAGATTTATGAAAAGAATGATGCTTTCCATCAAGTTTATGAAGAAATTGTTGAAGCGTTAATGACTTTATGTGAAGAGCGATCCGTCACTTATGTCGTGCCGGGACATCCGCTTGTCGCAGAACAAACCGTACAATTACTAGTTGAAAAAGAGCGGGCAGGACTTATCAACCTGGATATTGTCGGCGGAAATAGTTTTTTGGATCCCATTTTTGCTGCAGTCCGCATGGATCCGATAGAAGGCTTTCAATTGCTTGATGGAACTGATTTGCAACGTGACGATGTGCAAATGACACAACACGTTCTGATTGGACAAGTCTATGATTCGTTTATCGCTTCTGAAGTGAAGCTATCATTGATGGAAAAGTACACGTACGATCATCCAGTAACTATTGTTACGGCAGCTGGCTCAAAAAGTGAGTTGCTAAAAACAGTCCCGTTATTTGAATTAGACCGCGTGACTGAAATTGATAATTTAACGACCATTTATGTACCTCCTGTGGAGAAGCTTGAAAACCGTTTGAAAGAATGGGCAACGTTAAGGGAGGTTATTGCAACGCTTCGTGCACCAGATGGTTGTCCGTGGGACCGAGAGCAGACGCATACATCACTCAAACGTTATTTAATAGAAGAAACCCATGAATTACTCGAAGCAATTGAGCAAGCAGATGATGAAGCGGTCATTGAAGAGCTAGGGGATGTGTTGTTACAAGTTTTCCTTCATGCACAAATCGGTGAGGATGAGGGCTATTTTGCAATGGAAGATGTTTTGGAAGCAATCGGTGCTAAAATGATTCGTCGTCATCCACATGTGTTTGGAGATAAGACTGTTACAAGTGCTGATGAAGTTGTGAAGAACTGGCAAGCCATTAAGCAAAAGGAGAAGCCACAAATTGAGTCCTTATTAGCGGCACAAGAACGACATACTTCTTCACTGCTTACTTCGTTTAATTTCCAGAAAGAAGCAGCCAAAGTAGGTTTTGATTGGGCTGATATAAACGGCGCATTTGAGAAGTTTGAGGAAGAGTGGCAAGAGTTTCAATATGAAGTGGAAAATGGAGATAAAGAACGGCAACTCGATGAAATAGGGGACGTTCTCTTTACGCTTGTGAATATTGCGAGGTTTTTAAAGTTATCACCAGAAGAGGCGATGCTTCATGCGAACATGAAATTCAAGACACGATTCACGTTTGTCGAACAATGTGTAAAAGAAAGTGAACGTACATTTGCTGCGCATAGCCTTGATGAGCTTGAACAGTATTGGCAGTTAGCTAAAAAGAATGGAGAGGACGTAAACGATGAGAATCGATAAGTATTTAAAAGTATCCCGCTTAATTCGTCGTAGAACGCTTGCGAAAGAAGTCGCGGATCAGGGAAGAATTCAAGTGAACGGACTTGTTGTTAAGGCATCTGCTGTTATTAAGATTGGCGATGAAATTGCCATTCGTTTTGGACAAAAGGTTGTTACTGTCAAAGTGGAGATGATCAAAAACACGACGAAAAAAGAGGAAGCAGAGTCGATGTATACAATTTTAAGCGAAACAACCGTTGACTAGTTCACTTAAATTTATAATTGGGGTTTATTGCGACTACAACACATAAACTTGTGTTGTAGTGTTTTTGTATTAGATTTAGGGCATATTGTGTCATCCTCCTACATAAGATGTTTGTGAACGTACAAGCAGAGGAGGAAGAATATGCAAATACAAACAGACAGTCCAACTTACGCAATTCCGTCAGGTGATCATGTAGTTACAATGAGAAATCGAAAACGAATGGATATTACATCCGTAAAGTCAATCGATCGTTTCGATCATGAGGAGTTTCTCGTTCGCACATCGCAAGGTGTCCTACAAATTAATGGTGAGGAATTACGCATCGTTCATTTAGATGTCGATAAAGGGTTGCTCACATTGGAAGGAACAGTTAGCCTGATGCAATATGACGAAGATGATGCAGGCTCTCGTGGTTTCCTCCATAAATTATTTGGATGAGTTTATCTGTACAGTTTTTAAGTCTCCTCATAATGATTGGAACGGGCATTGTGACGGCGGCTTTTATTGATATGATTGGCATAGGAACTACATCGACTGGAAAGAAATCGTTTGTTCGGAAGTATTCGGCAGTCTTTGAAGTATTCGGATGGCTTATTGCGGGGTGTTGGACGTTTTGGGTTCTATATGTAATCCGAGATGGTGCATGGCGTATTTATGACCCTTTTGCTCAATTGAGTGGCATATTGCTTTATATAAGCCTATTTCATAAGCCGATCCGCTTGGTTGGTCGGATTATTTTAGTCCTCTTATTGAAGCCGATTTGGTTTATACTTCACCTAATCATCTCGGCTTTTTTGCATATATTTTCTTTTATTGTGAAAGGCATTCTTCTGCTATCGACTATAATTGTTAGAATATTCAGTTCGCCCTTCAGAAAAAGCTTTGAAAAACAAGCGAAATGAGGTATAATGGGCAGACGACTAACGATAGGGTTTATTTTGGGAGGGAAATGCAGACATGGTAAAAAAACAAGAAAGAAAATCGCCAACGAATGTTGCGTCAATTAAAAATGAATATGTCCGCTCCTTGCAAGAGAAAAAAGATCGGAAAAGGGCGCGAAAAGTACGTTTGTACCGTAGACTAGCTGTTTTTTCACTGGTAGCAGTGATCATACTAAGCGTCTTGACCTATACGTTTATAAATCAGAAGAGTTTGCTTGCAGCAAAAGAAGAAGAAAAACAACTATTGCTTGAAGAACTTGCTGAAAAAGAAGCAGAACAAGAGATATTGACGAGTCAACTTACAAAGTTGAATGATGATGAATACATTGCAAAGCTTGCTAGACAGGAATATTTCTTGTCTGATAAGAATGAAATTATATTTTCACTACCTAAAAATAGTAAGAATAGCAAAAAGAAAGCTGTTGAAAAAGAGTAGTCTTATTGACACTCTTTTTTTGTTCGTTATAATAGAGGTAAGAACCTAGTCTGTTTAATGGACTGATGAATATGGTTAGAAGGCTTCCAATTTTTGCGAAGCCCGCTTAAATCTTAAGGAGGAGCATTTTTTTTATGTCAATTGAAGTAGATAGCAAGTTACAAGGTAAGGTAACAGGGATCACAAACTTCGGAGCGTTTGTTGAGCTACCGAATGGTTCGACAGGCCTGGTCCATATTAGTGAAGTCGCAGATAGTTATGTTAAAGACATTAACGAACACTTTAAAGTCGGCGATATGGTTGAAGTTAAAGTGATGAACGTAGGTGCAGATGGGAAGATTGGTCTTTCAATCAGAAGAGCAAAGCCTGAGTCAGAACGTCCTCAGCGTCCACAACGACCACGTCCAAGTGGTGGAAGTGGCGGAGGTGGAAGTCGTCCAGGAAGCCGTCCTTCAAGTGCCCCACGTCCAGAAAACTTTGAACAGAAAATGGCACGTTTCATGAAAGACAGTGAAGAGCGCCTGACTACTTTGAAAAGAGCGACAGAATCAAAACGCGGAGGTCGCGGCGCAAGAAGAAGTTAACTTGCTATACTATTCAATGTAAGAAAAATGATTCATATAAATAAGCGGTAAACTTGAAGTGGTTCAAGTTTACCGCTTTTTCGTATGGAAAGGGTCTTTTTATAAAGGGCTTATTTTTGACCCGTTGTGTCACAATATGTAGAGAATCTATACAAAAAAGCTATTTTATAACCTAATTGGTTACAAAATAGCTTTTAAAATACGCTTATGGCGGCGGAGGGAGTCGAACCCCCGACCTTACGGGTATGAACCGGACGCTCTAGCCAGCTGAGCTACGCCGCCTTCTTAAACAACATTTCTTATAATACAGCGCTTGTGACTAGAAGTCAATAGCGAATGCAATTGAAAAATAGTTCGGAAAGAGTCGAAAACTTTTATTGGTTTACTCGCATGAACAGACAAATTCTTTTACACCCCCTATGTATACTCAGAGGTACGCCAACATAAGGGGGAAGGAAAATGAAATTAGTTAGTAATGTAGACCGACCGATTATGAATCCGATTCGTTTGTATATCGAAAGAATTAAAAGGAAAAAGATGGACATCATATTAACTTTACTGTTTTTAATAGGTTCTTTTTTCCTTGCGCAAGCTGTTCTATTTGATGCTGCGGTACCTTTCTTTTTACCGATTTGGGCATTGGCACGTGCGCGGTTTAGAAAACATTTAGTTTGGGTCTTTATTGGAGGAATTGCTGGAGGTGCATTGCTCGGGATTGGACAAGCTGTAATCCATTTACTCCAACTCGGTTTATTTAACGCAATAATTCGATATCCATTTGCACGGAAGTCAGTGCAATTAACGGTTGCGGGCTGTATTCTTATTGTACAAGTATTATGGCAGTTCATCATACATGCTGGGCAACTACCTATGGATGTTCAGTTCTTTATTGGTTTTGAAGTCATTTTAGCCTTATTTATGACTTTCTTTCTATTTGTTGCTTTTCCCCCTGCCGATCGTATTTTCTTTGGCGAATGGACCCCGGAACGTTTGGGTGCCGCATGTATTGTGGGTGCCATGATGATTACAGGGATGCACGGGTTACTGATTGGACCTATTGCAATTGCGGGTTTATTAATTCATATAACCATTTTGATTGCTGCATCAGTGGGCGGTTTGCCTTTTGCAACGACAGTGGCCATGATCATTGCTGCGATTGTTGGATTATCAGAGCTTTCGTTTACAGGCATGATGGCAGTTTATGGGATGACAGGATTTTTTGCAGGGGCACTTCGCAAGTTTGGAAAAATAGGTATTGCAACTGGAGCGTGCGCAGTTTCGTTGTTTTTTTACATGTATGATTTAACGCTGCCATTAGACAGTACCTATTTCGCGTCAATTGCTGTTGCTACCATACTCTTTATGTTGATTCCGACGAAGAAGTTGGCGCCGCTTCACCGTGTTTTTTTTCCTGTAAGTGGTGAATATGAAAAGAAACAGCAAAAATGGCTTACGGAAAGATTAGATGAGCAGTTAAATGATTTCCAACAGTTTGCTGAGCTCATGTCGTCTTTAGTTAGTGGGAAGAGTGGTGAGCGAGGGCTTGTAAATGAAACAGAGCAAATGACGACCCCTAGTGTTTGTCAATCTTGTTTTCGCTATGCGAAGTGTTGGGAGAGTGAAGAGCGCGATATGGATCGGCTAATTTATGAATGGGAAACAACGTATTCAATGACGAGAAAGTCGGCTCGGCATCGTGTTGAAGAGAAGATTAAGTATAAATGTATTCGGTTTCCAGGCTTGTTGGAAGAGATGGAAGAGCTTGCAGCCACACGTTTATTAAGTGGTCAATTGCAGCATGGACGAAAAATGCTCGCTTTACAATTAAGAGATATGAGTACACATTTGGATAAAGTCATGCACGATATCAAGGAAGACTTGTCTGTCTATAAACCAACAGAAGAAGAATTAGCGAAGCGATTAGAAGCTCAGGGGATTGAGTATTTTCAAATAGATGTATTATGCGAAGAACCAGGTGAACGCCGTGTAGTTTGTTGTATTCCCGAGAAAAAGTCAGACTTTGAATCTGATACAACAATGGCAGAGCGTTTCATCTTACCAGTTTTAGAGACGTATTATGAGGAACCATTTCAAGTGGTGAAAACGACTGTTAAACAAGAACCGTTCCCGCATATTCGAGTTACGCTGGGTTCTTCTGTTCGTTTTAGCGTAGATTACGGTGTGGTTGCAACATCAGGTGAACAATCGTTTCGACCAGGGGATGCACATGAGGTTTTCCCAATCCATGAGGGCTTAACAGCTGTTTTACTATCGGACGGGATGGGACAAGACGTGAATGCTTATCATGAAAGTCGTAAGGTAATACGACTCATGAGAGAATGTCTGAACCATAAGATGGACCCTGAAACGGCAATGCATACGCTTCATTATATGATGTCGTTAAATGGACTTGATGATATGTATGCAACACTAGATCTCGCATTAATTGATTTGCAGGAGGGGCGACTGTGGTCATGGAAAGCTGGATCTATGAGTACGTATATTAAGCGGGGAAGAGACTTTATAAGGTTGGATAGTAAATCTGTGCCGGTTGGTTTTTTACCCTCGCTTACAATTGAGGCAAAAAATGAAGCATTGAAATCAGGTGATATTTTAGTAATGACAACAGATGGTGTATTTAACGGAGACGTCGCTTTAGAGTTACAAGAAAAAGCGTTATACGGTATACTGGAGAGATATGGACAAGCAGATTGTGAAGAAATCGCAGAACGGATTATCAATGAACTAGAACGGCGTTTTCGTCCTTTCGAAGATGATCGAACTGTATTGGTGTTAAAGGTAGATCATATTTTACCAGACTGGTCGAGCTTTACACCTTACGCTCAAATTACGGCACAATAAGAGGAAAGGGTGTGAAAGGGTGAAGGAATTCGATAAAAAGGTGTTGGACTTTATTCAAGCAGAGCAGTTATTTACTGCTAAAAGTAGAATTCTGGTTGCATGTTCAGGCGGTGTCGATTCAATGGTGCTTCTTCACTTCTTAGCGCTTCATAGGCAGCGTCTCGATATTGAAGTTGGCGCGGTACATGTAGACCACATGTTACGCGGAGAAGAATCAGCTGCAGACGCGGTGCTGGTTGAAGACTTTTGCACTGAACTTGCTGTTCCTTTTTACAGTGGAAGTGTGCCTGTGCCGCTCATTCTTGAGCAAAAAGGGGGCAATGTACAAGCGGTTTGTCGGGAAGGAAGGTATGCTTTCTTTGAGCAGATTATGAAAGATTACCACTATGAACGATTGGCCACGGCTCATCATGCTGAGGACCAATTGGAGACGGTGCTCATGCAAGTGACGAAAGGAAATCACGCTTTAGGAATGCCCACAAAAAGAGCGATAGGGGAAGGGCTACTCATACGCCCTTTTCTCCCTGTTGTAAAGGAAGCACTTTATGCCTACGCCACAAAATTTGAAATTCATTTTCATGAAGATCCAAGTAATTCAAGTCGAGCTTATATGCGCAACCGTTTTCGCCAAGAAGTTGTTCCACATATTATTCGTGAAAACCCAGTGGCGGCAGAAAAAGTCGTCGGTTTAACGAAAGAATTACAAGCGGATGAAGCGCTTCTTCAAACGTATGCAAAAGAATGGATTGATAGGAACCTAACGTTTTCTTCGGAAGGCTTCCCTTGTATAGATATCAGAACGTTCAATGCTATGCCAACTGCTTTACAAAGAAGAGCAATTCCTCTACTATTAGGGTATCTTTATCATAAAAAAAATAGACCTATTGCCTATGGATCGGAACTGATTGAAAATCTTATGGTACATCTCCGTTCTAAAGAGGGAAATGTAGCGATTGATTTACCTTTAGGGTTTCGTTTTATACGGGAGTACGATAAATTTACATTCGTTTCTCGAGATGAAATTCAAGAGAAGGATGTCTCTCAAGTCGTACCTATAGGGAGGCAAGTCACTTGGATGAATAACACATGGTTGTACTGGGGGCATGCTGAAGATGTACAACCGAGTATATGGTCAGCTGCCACTGAAATCATGTATTTCGATTTACCTGATGGGTCCTTGCCTTTTTCTGTGAGAACGAGAAAAGAAGGGGATCGAATGATGTTACCAGGAATGACCAGTGCCAAACGTTTGTCTAGGCTTTTTATCGACGAAAAAGTTGGGAAAGTCTTACGTGATGATTTACCAGTTTTATTGACGAAAAAAGGGAGCGTTTGTGCTGTTCCTGGTTTACGATATGGGGAAGTATTTACTAAAAACAAGACTGCAACGAGCAAATACATATTTTTAGTGGGAAAGATTTAATTTGCTGTAGTAGAAGTCTCCTGGCCTAGGGAATCGCTAGGTAAGTGGTAAGTAACTTTAGTTTTAAAGATCGTATGCTGTAAGGCTATTACACTGAGGTGTAATGGATTTTATTTAGGAGGAATTTCGATGCTAGCAAATGACATTGAAGAAGTATTAATATCAGAACAAGAAATCCAAGAAAAGATTGTAGAACTCGGTGCGGTTTTGACAGAGGAATATGAAGGCAAGTTTCCATTGGCAATTGGTGTTTTAAAGGGTGGCCTTCCTTTCATGAGCGATCTCATTAAACGAATTGACACGTATATTGAACTTGATTTTATGGACGTATCTAGCTACGGCAATGCGACAGTCTCATCGGGTGAAGTGAAAATCGTTAAAGATTTAAACGCGAGTGTTGAAGGGCGCGATGTACTCATTATCGAAGACATTATAGATAGTGGTAAAACGCTTAGTTATCTTGTAGAACTTATGAAGTACCGGAAAGCGAATTCTATTAAAATTGTCACACTCCTTGATAAGCCAAGTGGCCGAAAAGCGGATATTCAAGCAGATTTAATCGGTTTTAATGTGCCAGATGCTTTTGTTGTTGGTTATGGACTTGACTACATGGAGAAGTATAGAAACCTACCGTATATCGGTGTTTTGAAAAAGGAAATCTATTCTTTTTAAGACGTTTTACTAACCTAAATTTATAAAAGGAAGGAAAACTTTTTGTAAGGCCTTTTTGTTGTAGGTTGAAACTTATCTATGATAAGATTTACAATAGTTTTCTGTTTAATGAAATGAGGAGGCCTAGGGATGAATCGAATACTTCGATACTTTCTTTTATATGGACTAATTTTCCTAGCGATTGTAGGAATTTTTGGTTCACTGAACAATCCAAATCCGAAAACAAAAGAAATTCGGTATGATGAATTTATTACTGCACTTGAAAGTGGAGAAGTAACTTCCGTAACCTTGCAGCCACTTCAACTTGTTCTTGAAGTACAAGGTGAAATGAAAGGCTATAAGGAAGGCGAGACATTCATCACGAATATCTTGGATGATGTTGCTGTTCAAGAGGACATTCGTGCGCTTGCTTTGGAGACGAAGACGGAGATTGAAGTTTTACCAACGCCAACACCTAGTGCGTTACTGTCATTCTTTACTGGACTTCTTCCGTTTATCATCATCTTTATCCTGTTCTTCTTCCTGCTGAATCAAGCACAAGGCGGAGGCGGCGGTGGTGGCCGAGTGATGAACTTTGGAAAGAGTAAAGCGAAGCTCCACACAGATGACAAAGACAAAGTGAGTTTTGATGACGTAGCAGGTGCTGATGAAGAAAAAGCTGAATTAATAGAAGTTGTTGATTTCTTGAAAGACCCACGTAAGTTTATTAAAATTGGTGCGCGTATTCCGCAAGGGCTTCTTCTTGTAGGACCTCCAGGTACTGGTAAAACATTACTTGCACGTGCTGTTGCTGGAGAAGCTGGCGTTCCGTTCTTCTCGATTTCAGGTTCTGATTTCGTGGAAATGTTCGTTGGTGTCGGTGCATCTCGTGTGCGTGACTTGTTTGAAAATGCGAAAAAGAATTCTCCTTGTATCATCTTCATAGATGAGATTGATGCAGTTGGTCGTCAGCGTGGCGCAGGCCTTGGTGGTGGACATGACGAGCGAGAGCAAACGTTGAACCAGTTACTTGTAGAAATGGATGGGTTTGGTGAAAATGAAGGCATTATTATTATTGCCGCAACAAACCGTCCAGATATTTTAGACCCTGCACTTCTTCGTCCAGGACGTTTTGACCGTCAAATTACAGTAGGTCGTCCGGATGTTGTAGGAAGAGAAGCAGTTCTAAAAGTTCATGCGCGTAATAAGCCGTTTGACGACACCGTTAACTTGAAAGCATTAGCTCAGCGTACGCCAGGATTTTCTGGTGCGGATCTTGAGAATCTTTTGAATGAGTCTGCATTAGTAGCTGCCAGACGAGGCAAGGTTAAAATTGATATGTCGGACATTGATGAAGCGACAGACCGTGTCATTGCAGGTCCAGCTAAAACAAGCCGCGTCATTTCAGAAAAAGAACGTAATATTGTTGCCTTCCACGAAGCGGGTCACGTTGTGATCGGGCTTACACTGGATGAGGCAGATATTGTTCACAAGGTTACCATTGTTCCCCGTGGTCAAGCCGGCGGTTATGCGGTTATGCTTCCTAAAGAAGATCGTTACTTTATGACCAAACCAGAACTTCTTGATAAGATTGCAGGACTACTTGGTGGACGTGTCGCAGAAGAAGTCATCTTAGGTGAAGTGTCTACTGGCGCTCATAATGACTTCCAACGTGCAACAGCAATCGCACGTTCTATGGTTACTGAATACGGGATGAGTGATAAGCTCGGCCCAATACAATTCGGGCAATCGCAAGGCAGTCAAGTATTCCTTGGACGTGATTTCAACTCTGAACAAAACTACTCTGAATCAATCGCATATGAAATTGACCAAGAGATGCAAAGAATTGTGAAAGAGCAATATGAACGTACGAGAGATATTTTGACTGAAAAACGTGATTTACTAACGTTGATCGCAACAACGCTTCTTGAAGTTGAGACGCTTGATGCGGAACAAATAAATCATTTACAAGATCATGGGACACTTCCAGAGCGTGGCTATGATAATAATAGTAAAGAAACAACAAGTTCAGATAGTGACAAGACTGAAGAGACGCCTATTCCTGATGCAACTGGTGCGTCAAGTGATCCTTCAATTGGTGATTTGCCTAGTGAGCAACCGCCAGAATTACCATCTGATTCAATACAAGAAGAACGTAGAGATTAATAAAATCGAGTTGACTGTTTTCTTTCGAAGCAGTCGGCTCTTTTTTTTACTACATATGTGGTATGATATGTTGGAAAATGTCGAAGCGAGCGAGGGATTTAATATGATTTTAGTCATGGATACGGGAAATACAAATATCGTTTTAGGTGTATATGAGGGCGATCAATTAAAATATCATTGGCGTATGGAAACCTATAGACATAAGACGGAAGACGAATACGCCATGCAAGTGAAGGCACTATTCACGCATGTCGGTCTTCAGTTTGAGGACATAGAAGGCATTATTATTTCTTCTGTTGTCCCGCCAGTTATGTTTCCCTTAGAGCAAATGTGTCGTAAGTATTTTAATCAAAAGCCATTAATTGTTGGGCCCGGTGTTAAAACAGGTCTCAATATCAAATATGAAAATCCACGAGAAGTGGGTGCTGACCGGATCGTGAATGCTGTTGCGGCGATCGAAGAATACGGAGCACCACTAATTATTGTAGATTTCGGTACGGCAACTACTTATTGTTACGTCGATGGTGAGGGTGGGTATATGGGCGGCGCGATTGCACCAGGCATTGGAATTTCGATGGAAGCGCTTTTTGAACGTGCTTCGAAATTACCGCGCATTAAACTAGCTAAACCCGATCAAGTTGTTGGTAAGAACACAGTTGCTGCGATGCAATCGGGCATCGTTTACGGATATGTTGGACAAGTAGAGGGCATTGTTGCCCGTATGAAAGCGCAAAGTAAAGAAGCACCTAAAGTGATCGGAACTGGGGGATTAGCGGACTTAATCGCAAGCGAATCATCAGTCATTGATGTCGTCGACAATTATTTAACGTTAAAAGGGTTGTACCTCATTTACGAGCGCAACAAATAGAAGGAGTAGAGCAAAATGAATGATTATTTAGTGAAAGCACTTGCGTTTAATGGTGAAATTCGTGCTTATGCAGTGCGTTCAACAGAAACAATTTCAGAAGTACAAAAAAGACACGATATATGGCCAACTGCGACAGCTGCACTCGGTAGAGCAATGACTGCAGTTGTTATGATGGGTGCAATGGTTAAAGGCGACGACAAATTAACGGTGAAAATTGAAGGCAATGGACCAATGGGTTCGATGATTATTGACGCAAACGGGCACGGTGAGGTGCGCGGCTATGCGATGAATCCGCACACACATTTTGAGGCAAATGCACAAGGGAAACTTGATGTGCGTCGTGCAGTCGGAACGGAAGGGATGTTATCGGTTGTTAAAGACCTTGGCCTTCGCGACTTCTTTACTGGGCAAGTACCGCTCGTTTCTGGTGAAATTGCTGAAGACTTTACGCAATACTTCGTTGTATCTGAGCAAGTACCTTCTGCGGTTTCGTTAGGTGTACTTGTGAATCCAGACAAAACAGTGAAAGCGTCAGGTGGCTTTATTGTTCAAGTAATGCCAGGAGCTTCAGAAGAAACGCTCGCTTTATTAGAAACGAAAATTGCGGAAATGGAGCCTATTTCTTCAATGATTGATAAAGGCATGACACCAGAGGAAATACTGAATACGGTACTTGGTGCTGAAAATCTAGAAATTCTAGACAAGATGGACGTTAAATTTGCGTGTAATTGTTCAAGAGAGCGGTTTGGAAATGCAATCATCGGTCTTGGAGAAAAAGAAATTAGAGATATGATTGAAGAAGACGGACAAGCAGAAGCGCATTGTCATTTCTGTTTAGAAACGTATGTATATCATAAACCAGAACTGGAAGGCTTTTTAGATGAAATACGGACGCAGTCATAAAGAGGAATTGACAAGGCAAAAAAGACGTAAATTAAAAACAAAGCCTTTGATCTTTTTGCTAGGTATCCTTTTTCTAAGTAATCTTTTTTGGTTTATCGGGTGGTTGATCCCTGAAAAATCTCAAGGTACTAAAGAAGAAGTCGCTTCTGTGAGTGGTGAAGTCATTACGCGTGAAGACTGGATGACCGCAATGGAAAAAGGGGTTGGCCGTGAAACACTTTTAGAACTTGTCAATGAGAAGGTTATGGAAGTTGCCGCCAAGAAAAATGACATCGATGTAACGGACAAAGAGATTGACCTTGAACTGGCGCTTATTCATTCGGTCGATAATCTGGCATACTCAGGATTAGAACCAGAAGATATGCGTCAAAAGATCCGTTCAGGGCTCATTCTTGAAAAGGTATTAACGAAGGATGTTGTCATCGAGGATAAAGCGATTAAATCAAATTTTAAAGAAAATAAAACGCTTTATCATGTTAAAACAGCCTATCGAACAGCTGCTATTTTCGTGAATACAGCAGAAGAAGGTACACAAGCGAAGCGCGAAATTAAAGAAGGATCCAATTTTACTGTGCTTGCCAAAGAACGATCGATTGATGTGTCTTCTGCAAATTTAGGTGGAGATCTTGGCTATATAAATGAGCAGGTTGAATCCATCGATCCCGCGATTGTGAAAGCAGCGTCTGAAATAAAAGAAAACACAGTAAGTGATGTCATCGCTCTTAATGACGGGACATTTGCGATCATTCAAGTGACCGATACGATGAAAGGTCGTTCTTTTAAATTTAAAGATGTGAAAGAACATATAAAACGAGAACTTGCGCTTGAACAACTACCTGTATCTGTGAGTCCAGAAGCATTTTGGGAAGAGTTCGACGTAAAGTGGTTTTATGGAGAATAAAGAAAAACATTGTGTAGCCAAAAAATGGTTGCGCGATGTTTTTTTATGTGCAAGATTATATTGTGCGAAATAGGGAAATAAATATATAAGTTGACACGTACACGACGAGAGCGTAAGATTAATTCATTAAAGCATATCAAAATAGTAGGGATTAGGAGAGGTTAAGATGACAATTGTAGGGAACTCAGTAGCAGATTTAGTTGGAAAGACGCCACTTGTTAAAGTGAATCGCTTAACGGGTCCAGAAGATGCGGATGTCTATTTAAAATTAGAATACTTTAATCCTGGGTCGAGTGTGAAAGATCGAATTGCACTTGCCATGATTGAAGCTGCAGAAAAATCTGGAGAACTAACTGCAGACAGCACGATTATAGAACCAACAAGTGGAAATACAGGGATTGGTTTAGCGATGATTGCTGCTGCAAAAGGCTATAAAGCAGTGCTTGTTATGCCAGATACAATGAGTTCGGAACGACGTAACTTACTTCGTGCTTACGGGGCAGATCTCATTCTTACACCTGGTGCTGAAGGCATGAAGGGAGCCATTGCAAAGGCTGAAGAACTATCAAAAGAAAATGGCTGGTTTATGCCGCAGCAGTTTAACAATGAAGCCAATCCAGAAGTTCATCGTTTAACAACTGGACCTGAAATTGCAGATGCATTAGACCAAGTAGATGCCTTTATTGCAGGTATTGGCACAGGCGGTACAATTACTGGTGTGGGCAAAGTGTTAAAAGAACGTTTTCCTGCCGTGAAAATTATTGCAGTTGAACCAACTGATTCAGCTGTTTTATCTGGAGGCAAGCCTGGCCCTCATAAGATTCAAGGGATTGGCGCAGGATTTATCCCTGAAGTATTAGATACGGCGATTTACGATGAAATTATACAAGTAACGAATGACGAGTCTTATGAAACGGCAAGACTTGCAGCTCGGAAAGAAGGTATACTGGGGGGTGTCTCTTCAGGAGCGGCTATCTTTGCGGCACTTGAAGTGGCCAAGAAGTTGGGGAAAGGCAAGAAAGTGGTAGCCGTTCTCCCGTCGAACGGAGAACGTTATTTAAGCACCCCCCTTTACCAATTCGATAACTAATACAGTAAGGAGAAGAAGCTATATTGCTTCTTCTTTTTTTATAGCGTAAAGGGTTGGTTGTGCGTTAAGATAGAATTATTAATCACGACCTGGAGGCGTAAATAAATGACGAAGCCAATCCGAACCTTTTCAAACTCATCGATGACGAAAGATCAGTTTTTCTCGGCCTATAAGCAGCTCGCGCAAGAATCCGACGAGCATATCCTCCTAGAAAGTGGTCGAAGCGGTAATTTTTCTATTGCGGGCGTAAATGCCCTTGCCACTTTAAAAGCTTTGGACGGGGATGCATTAGAAATTAGCTGGCGTGGTGGTCACGTGGAAATAGTAGAAGGGGATCCGCTTGAGTTACTGACGGAATTTGCAGCATCTTATGAAACGGATGCTACCTCTATGTTTCCGGGATTTCAAGGTGGCCTAATGGGCTTTATTAGCTATGATTACGTACGTAGATACGAAGCGTTACCTGAAGCTATGTGTGATGATTTAAAGACGCCAGATTTGTTCTTTTACTTATTTGATGAATGGGCAGTGTTGGATGTACAAACAGAAAAAGTTTATTTTAGTACGTTAACAGGGAGTGGCATAGACCCTGATCACGTGGTGTTAAAATGGGAAGAGGCGCTGTTGCAAGTCCCTGAAAGTTCGCTTACTACTCAGGAGGTGGATACGCAACAAGATGATCTCGATGTTTCTGTTACGGGACCAGAATTTGAACAAATGGTGCGGGATGTCCAACGTTATATTGCAGAAGGGGATGTGATACAAGTAAACCTCTCTGTTCGACAGTCAAGGAAACTATCCGTAGATCCGTTAGATATGTATGAGGCGCTTCGTTTTGTTAACCCGTCACCTTATATGTCGTCGATGGGTGCGAAGGATTTTTCTATAGTGTCTAGTTCGCCTGAGTTATTGGTGAAAAAAAGAGGACAAGCGTTAAGTACGCGTCCAATTGGCGGAACCCGTCCGCGGGGATTGACGCGTGAAGAGGATCG
>JARIDM010000059.1 GCA_029263945.1 Sporosarcina sp. | reverse complement strand
ACGATTGCTTTATTTTTTATCGCACCAAATTTAGCAAACCAAGCAGAAGATGCGGGGACGCTGCAACTTCCTAAAACTGCAGATTCGCAAAAAGCTGTGGATATGTTGGCGAAAGCAGGGGCCAGTGAAGATACGCTCTCCCTTGTTTATCCACTTGAAAGTCCTCTAGACGAGGAAGTTAAAAAAGAAATTCAGGCCGTTACCGAAAAACTAGAAGCATTGGGTAAACCAGTGACTGGCGTATTGAATCCTTTTGAAAGTCCTGAAATGGAAGCACAACTTGTTTCGAAAGACAAATTGACAGTGCTCGTGCCGATTACAGTGGATGGTTCGTTTGATGAAATTATCGCTGTTGCGGATGATATTCGAAGTCATATTTTACCGAAGGATCAGACTGTTTATTTAACAGGGGAAGCCATTATTAACGACGACGTGAATCAGAGCGCACAAGACGGATTGAAAAAGACAGAGTTTATTACAGTCATTCTTATTTTCGCATTGCTGCTGATCGTGTTTCGTTCAATCGTTACGCCTTTTATTCCCCTTCTCGCGGTGGGGATCTCTTATTTACTGAGTCAATCGCTCGTTGCATTTTTCATTGATTGGTTTGGTTTTCCTGTTTCGAATTATACACAAATTTTCTTAGTGGCCATTCTCTTTGGGCTAGGTACTGATTATTGTATTTTGCTTTTAAGTCGGTATAAAGAAGAACTGCTTGCTGGACATGAAGTGGAAGAAGCGATTGTAAATACGTATAAAACAGCTGGTCGGACATTGTTTATAAGTGGTCTCGCAGTGTTTATTGGATTTGCAGCAATCGGCTTTGCGGATTTCGCAATCTTTAAATCGGCCGTCGCCGTTGCAGTCGGCATCGCAGTTTTACTGGTCGTGTTATTTACGGTTGTTCCGTTATTCATGATGCTGCTAAAAGATAAGTTGTTCTGGCCTTCAAAACAGGCTTCCGCCCATAAGGATAGCAAATTATGGATCGGATTTAGTAACATTTCAGTTAAGCGTCCACTTGTTTCCATGTTCATTGTATTTGTCCTGACAGTTCCTTTTCTACTGACATACGATAATGATTTGTCATTTAATACAATTGACGAAATCGATCAGCGAAAAGAATCTGTTATGGGCATTAACGCAATATCAGAAGCATTCGGTGAAGGTGATTCACTCCCTGTACAAGTTTTACTTAAAAAGGAAGGGCCAATTGTAAATGAAACAGACGTGACGTATCTTGAAGCGATTAGCCAAGACTTAGAAAAGGTTAAAGGTGTAAAAGACGTACGTACAATTACTCGACCGACTGGTGAATTAATTGAAGATTTATATGCCGATCACCAATTGGGGTTAATGGCTGCTGGGTTAAGTGAAGCCACTGATGGGCTAGGTGAAGTGCAAGCAGGTCTTACAGAAGTGAAGGCTGGACTTGACCAAGCAACCGGATTATTTACAAGCGGTGCTGCAGTAAGTGCTGGCGAGGCGGGACTTGCAGAAGTCGTCGGGGGCATTCAGCAACTCTCACTTGGGGTAGGTGCTTCTACTGACGGTGTTGGTGAGATTAGTACGGGCCTTACTGAGCTAGCTACAGCCATGCAAGATATGAGTCAGTCTACCAGTATGCGAGAGACGGGGCTGTATATCCCATTTGGAACACTCTCGAGTGAACAATTTAAACCGGTTATTGAACGCTATACATTCGGTGAGGAATCTGGCATTTTACTCGAAGTAATCCTAGAAGACAATCCATACGCCAGAACGTCAATCCAAACCGTTCATGATATAAAAGAAAGTGTCAGTCGCTCTGTCATTGGTACACCGTTTTCAGATGCAGAAATTGCATACAGCGGGGTATCGAGTATGAACGCAGATTTATATGATATTTCATCGAAAGACTTTAAACGAACAGTAACCATTATGCTCATTAGTTTATTCGTAGTGTTAACATTTTTGTTCCGATCTGCCATCATGCCGTTGTATATGATTGGTTCATTATTATTAACGTACTATACATCGATCTCAGTTACTGAACTCATTTTCGTGAATGGGCTCGGTTATGATGGGATAAGTTGGGCTGTACCGTTCTTCGGGTTTATTATGTTAATTGCCCTAGGCGTCGATTATTCGATATTCTTATTAGATCGTTTCCGTGAAGAAAGTATGAAACGGGTGCCAATTCGCGAAGCACTCGTCACTTCGATGGCTAAAATGGGGACGGTTATTATTACCGCCGCGATTATACTTGCGGGTACTTTTGGTGCGATGATGCCTTCGGGTGTTCTGAGTTTGATTCAAATCGCAACGATCGTCATCACGGGGCTCTTATTGTATGGGTTAATCATTTTACCGCTGCTCATTCCTGCCCTAACGGCATCATTCGGACGTGGTGTTTGGTGGCCGTTTAGAGGTTGAGGTATGAAAAAAACTGAAGTTGTCTATCCGTCTTATGCGGATAGGCAACTTTTTTTAATTCGTTGAGCTCATGATGACATGGACTTATTGTTTCAAAAAGTTGTACATGGGTATTTAATGATTAATCAATCAATTGAGTCAATTTCATAATGACCTTATTTTGCGATGACCACACAGTATGTTGTTCGGGAACGGTTCAACCCGACTATATGTTGTGATGGTGGAGCAATAAAACCCTATTATGAAATTGATTGAATTACCAATACTTTTAAATATACGAGGAGGAAAATTACCATGGCAGATAAAAAATTTATCGGAACGTTTCTTACAGAATATGAGGTGTTGGACAAAATCGATGCGTTAAAACGGGAAGGATTCACAGAAAATGATATTTATGTCGTCACAAATGATACAGAATCACTTTCTATGGTTCAAGGAAGAACGGACGTGGACTTAACGACAGCAGAAGGGAACTGGTTGGACCGATTTAAAGCGTTTATTACAGGTGATGAACCAGTAATGGCAGCCTTTACGAATATGGGCTATTCTGAAGAAGAAGCCACTGTTTATTATAATGAAGTGAAGAACGGTAGAATTCTATTGTATGTAGACAAAGAATATAACCATGCGGTGCATACTTATGAATCCGAAATGGCAAATGAGCATATCGATGCTAACCTTGGTTCTAATTTATTTGTAGAAAGCGCAGAAGAAAAACCGGCTTTTCATGACGGCGTAGCAGCAGATATTGAACATGCGAAGCAAAGGAAGATGCACGGGGGACAAACGACGAATCAGGTCATTGAAGAAAATACAGATGGGAACACGCCGATTTTTAAAGAGCAAGATACGGCGACGAAAATTCAAAAACCAATTGATCAAAACAGTAAGTTTGGTATACACGACACTGAACCTCTCAGTGAAGTAATCCGCCATGAAGAGTTAGACATTGGTGATACAGAAGATGTCCCCCTAGACTATGATGAATCAGAAATAGAAATGGAAAGAGAACGTTTAAAAAACAACGCATTCACTCATCGTGACCACCCCCTTTAATACAACGAAAAAAGGAACTTCCTGTACTTTTGGAAGTTCCTTTTTACTTATGGTCGAACTCAAGATATGTAGAATTCAGGGTGGTAAATTATGGCTTTTAAATGAATGGAAAGTATTTAGGTGCTAAAGACTTAATTTGAGGAATTCATATTCAATCGAGAAGATAAGTTAAAAGAACTATGTTACATTAAATTAATAGTTCAATTAACTGAATTATGTAGATTATTCTAGTAAGTCTGTAGTTTTATTGTAAATGTGAATTTAGTGTGAATGTTTAAAATTTACGTACCTTAAGTTTCTATCGTGTGTTAAAGTTACATTATAAATACATGTTTAAATAAGAAAGGGAGGTTGAAAGAAATTGAAGATGAATGGACTAATTTTTTTACTAGCTTTTGTTGTTGCTTTTGCAGGAGGGTATTTCTTTTTCACGAAATCTGATGGCAATGAAATACAATCGGTTTCAGAGGGAAGTAGTTCAACAACTGAACCTACGGAGTCAGCTGAAGATGAAAATGTGGAAGGTGACCAAGCCAGTGCGGAGTTTGAAATATTTAGTCAGAATAGCTGCCTGACTTGTCATGCAGTAGACTCGTTAAATATTGAAGGTGGAACAACTGGACCAGACCTTTCGGGCGCGTATGAAGGCGTGGAAGGAAAACATGGTGTTGACTTGGATACTTTTCTCCAAAAACCTACAACGGCTGTCATGTCTGGCGTAATTGAAAACGATCCACTATCGGATGAAGAACGGAAAGAGATTATTGAAGCATTGAAAAAAGCTTACGAAAACTAAAAAAACGAGGTGAATAGAATTGACGAAGAAAAGAATGATGTCTGCAGTGTTAGGTGTGGTTGCAGGACTACTGGTTGCAGTTGTGTTTTTCGCAGATTTTAACAAAACGGATGAAAATGCTGCCGGTGATAATAAATCGAAAGCTGAAAAGGTATTTGTTCCCTACGGAGAACTAGATGAGTATTATATGATGGCGTCAGGTGGACACTCTGGACAACTGTTTGTGTACGGCGTGCCTTCTATGCGTAAAATTAGAACTGTCCCTGTCTTTACACCAGATCCAGCAACTGGGTATGGGTATTCTCAGGAATCTAAAGAAATGCTCGGTGATTTTACATGGGGAGATTTCCATCACCCAGCAATATCTGAAACAGCTGGTGATTACGATGGAGAATTCTTATTTGCGAATGATGTCGCAAATAACCGTGTCGCTGCAGTAGATTTAAGCATATTTCATACCGTCGATATTATGTCTTTACCCAACATGGGAGGACCACACGCTGGCGTTTTTGTAACAGAAAATACGGAGTATATTGCACTTCCAACAAGATTTGCAAGACCACTAGACAATGAGTTTGCAGATTTAGACAGTTACGAAGAAGAATACAAAGGTGTTGTTTCGATGACAACATTTGATAAGGAAACAAAAAAGTTTGACCTTGCTTATCAAATCGTACTTCCACAATGGTCTTATGATTTATCAGACGCAGGGAAGAAAATGTCTGGTGATTGGATTGTCATGACAACATATAATACGGAGTTTGCAACAACGAATCTTGAAATTAATGCTTCTCAAAATGACCGCGATTATATCGTGCTTGTAAACTGGAAGAAGCTTGAAGAAGAAGTTGCAGCAGGTAATTACAATGAAGTAAATGGTGCGAAGATGATTGACCCAAGAGATCACAAAGGAGCGATTTATGCAGTCCCAGTCGCTAAGTCACCGCATGGTGTTGACGTTACACCAGATGGGTCAAGATTTATAGCAGCAGGTAAACTTGCCCCTATGATGACTGTGTTCTCATTTGAAAAAACGTTTGAAGCGATTGA
Organism: Sporosarcina sp.; assembly: GCA_029263945.1. Classification (GTDB taxonomy): domain Bacteria; phylum Bacillota; class Bacilli; order Bacillales_A; family Planococcaceae; genus Sporosarcina. Next base: position 8,759 of record JARIDM010000059.1, on the reverse strand, counting down.
GAAAGAGGACTTTACCGATGAACAATACGGAATTCCAGTCCTTTCCTATGAAAATGTAATGGAACGTGAAGTAGATCCACCAGGCGCATTGGGACCGCTTCACACGCAATTTGACGATAGAGGAAATGCATATAACACGATGTTCATTTCGTCTGAAATTGTAAAATGGAATATTGAGACAGGGGAAGTACTGGATCGAACACCATCATACTTCTCGCCAGGACATGCCTCTGCAACTGAAGGAGATACAGTATCTCCTGATGGGAAATGGCTCGTCTCACTCAATAAAATTGCCAAAGATAACTTTTTGTCAGTCGGTCCTTCCCATCCAGAGTCAATGGATTTAATCGATATCTCGGGTGACAAAATGGAGCATATTATGGCGGTACCAGTAGATCCAGAGCCTCACTATGCACAAATTGTTCATAGAGATAAAATAAAGACCAAGAAAATTTATGACAAAGATGAAAACAGAAAGAATTCAGTGTGGAAACAAGAGGATGCACACATCGAACGTAAAGGCGATGAAGTCCATGTGTATGGAATTGCCATGCGTTCAAGGTTTATTTTCGATGCGAAAGCAGATCGACCAGATGCTGTAACCGTAAAAGAAGGCGATCGTGTTTTCTTCCACTTAACGAATATCGACTTGGACCAAGACATTACCCACGGTTTTGGGATTAATGATTATGACTTGAACTTTGAAGTACAACCAGGACAAACAGGTACATTAGAGTTTGTTGCTGACAAAGCTGGTGTGTATCCGATCTACTGTACGAATTTCTGTTCAGCATTACACCAAGAGATGAGCGGGTATTTACTCGTAGAACCAAAATAATAAAAGTTGAAGCGTAAGGGAGTAGGTTCCCTTACGCTCAATAAATTAGGAGGAGATCTCCGATGAAGAAAAATCTTTCTTTGGGCTCAGTAATTAGTTTAGGTAGCGCAGCTGTCATTACAATATTGACGCTTTTCGTTCCTTGGTGGGGGATGAAATTTTACGCACCACAATATCAGGAAGGTCTGGATATTATTGTGTATCCGACGACACTTGCTGGAGATATTGACATTGTCAATGCGTTAAATCACTATATTGGGATGTCTTTGTTTAGTAATGAATCGTTTCCAGAATTACAGTTTATTCCTTACATTATAATTGGAATGGCCATCTTAATAATTATTGTCGCGATTTTGCGCAATAAATCATTACTTTTCGGTCTTATTACTTTATTCGTTCTTGGCGGAATCGCAGGCATTTGGGATATGTATAGATGGTTAAAAGAATTTGGGACCAATTTAGATCCAATGGCACCGATTGAGCTAGAACCTTTTATTCCACCCATTATTGGTGAGAATACGATTGCCAACTTTGTGACACATAGTTACTTCACCTACGGGGGGTATATGTTATTAATCGTATTTATTTTACTTGTTTTCCCGTTATGGAGGGATCGGGCCAAATGAAAAATATGAAAGTAATTGTAGTTTTGGCTTGTAGTATCTTTTTGATGAAACCTGTATTGGCAGATGAAAAAGATTTGCAACAACTAATAGACGATGTCCCAGAAGGCGGCGTACTGGAGTTAGAAGCGAAAACGTATACAGGCAACATCGTTATCTCAAAGCCGATGACGATTAAAGGGAAAGAAGGAACGAAGATTCAAGGAGATAAAACGAGTAATGTGATTGAAATTAGAGGAGACGGCATTACGCTCGACACCCTAGCTGTAGCGGGGAGCGGGATGAGTAGAAGTTCACAAGAGGAATACTCAGGCGTTCGCGTTCTGTCGAAAGATACAGTCCTGAAAAATCTAACGATTACAGATAGTTTTCATGGGGTTTACTTAAATAAGTCGGAAAATACAAGTATTTCAAATGTAAACGTTGTCGGTCACGGCGTAGAAGAGCTAGGGAATCAAGGCAATGGGATTCACATTATGCGCTCAAGTAACAACTTCATAGACAATTGCTACTTGGAAAAAACACGTGATGGCATTTATGTTGAATACTCGAACAACAATGAAATTGAGAATAACACAATGACAGACACGAGATATGGTCTTCATTATATGTATTCAAATTACAACACATTCACTGGAAATAACTTTGTGAAAAACGTTGGCGGCGCGGCAATTATGCATTCAGATCACATCCATCTAGAAGACAATAAGTTTTCCTTCAATCAAGGTTCTCGTTCTTTTGGCTTGTTGGTTCAAACGAGTCGAGATGTGCTGATCGTAAATAATGAGTTTCATCTAAACCAACGGGGTCTATATCTTGAGCAATCCTCTCATAATCGAATTGAAGGAAATGATTTTTTTCACAATCAAATTGGGATTGAATTATGGACATCCTCAACGTCGCATACTTTTATTGAAAACCACTTTAACAAAAATAGGGTTCATGCGTTAACTGTAGGCGGAGAATCGAATAATGATTGGTTTGAGAACGGTGTCGGGAATTACTGGAATACACCCATACTTGACCTAGACCAAGATGGTGTCGGAGATGAGCCATTAACGTATTCATCATCTTTGAGTGAGTTAATAGAAGAGAATGAGTTAGCTTATCTATTTTTGGCTAGTCCAGCAATTACCATTTATGAAAAAACGAATGATTTATTGACCAATCAAAAGGTAATGGCCTTAGATAAATACCCTTTATTATCAGAAAAACGGCAGGTGAATAAGATCATTGTTGGAATCGTTGTTGTACTCATCGGCATTGGTGTATTCATTTACAGAAGGAGGGCGTTTCGATGATGTACATATGGAAAGAGTACCTTGAGCAAACAAGAGGCAAGGGGTTATGGTTTGGATTAGGTATCCTCATGTTGACATCGATTTTTCTCATCGCACAAGCGCGAGCATTTCCAGCTGACCTTGGATTCGAAGCAATGTTGTTGTCATTGTTCGACATGAATATTTACCTCATGCCTTTATTTGCAATGTTTTTAGCCTCATTCTCAATTTTTCAAGAGAAAGAATTAAAAACGTCTATGATTTTATTAACAAAAAAAGAATCCACGCTTTCATTTATTTTTAAAAAATCAGTTGCCATCCAATTGGTTATTATTAGCGCGTTCGTTGCTGTCTATTTCATCTTAAGTCTTTTCATGAAAGCTTTTCTAGCCTTTCACGTTAGTAGTTTTTTACATTTCGTCCTTGTCATCATTATATTCCTTCTCATATTCAACCAAATCGGTGTATTTCTAGGGGTTGCATGTAATACCAAAATGCAGTTGGTCGGGGCGAATATATTAACGTGGTTTATCATTGTATTTCTGACAGACCTCATGTTTTTATACTTTTTACCTGCTGTGACTTTTGATAACTTACGCATTTTTTCATGGATTTACTTCCTTGACCCGATTCATACGTTGCGATTTTACTTAGAAGCCAACCTTGGTCTGTTTTCCTTGTCTCATATGTCTCGTTTAATGGAGAAGTTTGTGTTTATGGATTCATGGATTTTCTTAAGTATAAATGCAGTGTTCTGGCCAACTTTCTTTTTCAGTATTTCAGCTTTGTTTAGAAATGGAGGGACAGTAGATGATTGAAATAAAAAATTTGTCACATGCGTATGCAAAGAAGAATGTGTTGGATAATATCAGTTTACATATTGAAAAGTATGAGCGGTGTGCACTTGTAGGACGAAATGGTGCAGGTAAATCGACAATGATTCATACAATGCTTGGACTAATTCCCTTACAAAAAGGCACGATTCATCTCGGCGGGATCTCGAATAAAAAACAAGACTGGAAAAGTGTCGTCTCTTATTTACCAGAAAAGTTCAACTTGTACCCGCACTTAACGGGAGAAGAGAATATGCGCTTTTTTGCATCCCTCCTCTCAAAAAGCATTGATGAGAATAAGATAGGCGAAAAACTTAAGCTCGTCTCTCTTGGCGAAGCAGGGAAAGATCAGATCACTACTTATTCTAAAGGAATGCTACAGCGTTTAGGGCTTGCGGTTATCTTGTATTACGACTCTGACATTATTATTTTAGATGAACCGACAAGTGGACTTGACCCTGTTGGCCGAGCTGAAATTTTGTCGATTATCAAGTCCTTAACAAATAAAACGATTTTAATGGCCTCGCATCACTTAAATGAAATTGAAGAAGTATGTACACACGTAGCCTTTTTAGAAAAAGGGAAGATTACAAAGTACCCGATTGAAGAATTTCTTTCAGTCGATTTAAAGGAGAGACAACAATGAAAAAACGATTTTTCATAATTGTATTGGCAATGTTTGTGATGTCTGGGTGCGGTGCAAGTAAAGTAGACATTACAGTTGAACAAGCGCCTGTTTACGAAGGGGAATCCTCTTCAGAATTTATTGTAAAAGCAACAGAGGCTGATGAAGGAGTAAGTGGTTTAACAATTCAAGCAACACTAGAAATGGCAAAAATGGACCACGGCGTAATAGAAGTTACCTTTATAGATAATGGAGATGGCACGTATACAAGCGATGTCGAATTGCCAATGGCAGGAGAATGGATCGCAGATGTACGCGCAGATCATAACGGAAAAGAGATTGAAGAGGTACTGACATTTGATGTAAAAGAGAGATGATGAATGATGAGAAAAGAAAAACTAATCGCTGTACTAATTGTTTTTTTATTGATAATAACAGGATGTTCAAAAGAAGATGTAGCGGACAGTTCAAGTGGTTTGGTCAATGACGAATCAGAAACAATCGTCAAAATAGAAGCGCGTGAATTCGTTGCAGAAGATATGGAATTCTATACATTTATGCAAAAAGTAAAAAATGAAATCAACCGAATTGCTGATGCAGAGGGGTTAGAAGGCCAAGCACTTGAAGAGACCAATAAGTTTTGGGCAAAAGAGAATGAACGATATGATCATGTGAATACCCAATTGCAGAATATGATTGAGATGTACGCCATGTCGTTACTCGCAAAAGAAAAAAATTACTTTATTCCCATGGAGAAGTTAGACAAAGAGTTAGCTGATTTTAATGCGATTGTTGCGAGGCATACATCCATTCAAGAAATGATTGAAGCATATGGAGAGAAAGAGTATAAATTAAATAGTAGAAGCTATACAGAAGAGAGCATGTTACGAAAACGAATTGTTAAAGATCTTGATGAAGAAATTAGAGAAGCTAATCCGAATGCCAGTGAACAAGAAATAAAGTATTTAATCAGTAATGCGTATGATGATTTATATGAAGATCATGTTTCTCAACTAAATGTAGAGATTAACTTACAGTAAAATAATCTTTAAGAGGTGTGAACTTTGAATATGCAAATAGCGGATCAGAAAGTATATGCGTTAAAAAGATTCATTTTAAGATTACGTGATGAAGTGTCTCCAAATGATATTCAAGAAGAATTCCAACAGTTGTTTGAGGATGCGAACGTTGTGGATGTATTGTTAGCAGAACTCACCTTATTAATGACTGACGATGAAATTACAATCGAAGATATGAAGCGGTTGGAGCCTTTACGTGCAAGGCTAACTGAGAACGGTCAGCATGAAAAGGGAAATAAGGTTACAGAAGCCCATCATCCCATTCAAATTTACAAAGAAGAAAATGCAGCGCTGTTAGGTGTATTGAACCGAATGAAAGAATTACTTATGTGGTTTGAACAAAATCCGTCTGAAGCACAAGAAACAGCAGAACAGAAAGAAATGCAACTATGCATCCAACAGTTAGGTGAATTTCATAATCATTATCATCGTAAGGAAAAACTCTTTTTTCCGATTATGGAACGCTATGGATATATGGGACCGTTAAGAACGATGTGGATGATAGATGATCAAATTCGTGTTTTATATCAAGGGCTCAAAGGGGAAGTAAATCGGCTCCCTGAAGTTGACCCGACTCGAATACAAAAAAGGTTTCATTCTTTTGCTGGGAAGTTCAAAAAAATGATTTTCAAGGAAGAAAAGATGTTATTACCAATTCTACAATACCTGTTTACTGAAGAAAATTGGCTAGCCGTTGCAAACGAAAGTGAAGCTTTTGGTTATGCGCTTATTGAGGCACCAAAAGAAAAAAGGATGCCAACAGATGCCAAGAAGAAAGTGGCACATTCAACTTCGGCAACGGAGAACTTTAAGTTTGGCGGGGGCTACTTAACAACAGAAGAAGCGAATCTCATTTTAAATAATTTACCGTTAGAAATTACTTTTATCGATCAGAGTGGCTTATTTAAATACTTTAATGAAATGACAGCGGCATCCGAAATGATGCTCGTTAGAACGCCGAGTTCGATTGGTCGACATGTCTCAAATTGCCATCCTCCGAAAAGCTTGAAGAAAGTCATGACGATTATCCGAGACCTTAAATCTGGAATACGAACGTCTGAAAGTATGTGGTTTAAAAAGAAAGACGAATACATTCATATTACGTATAAAGCCATTTTTAATGAACACGGGGAATTTATGGGCGTATTAGAATATGTCCAAGACATTCAACCATTTTTGGAATTACCTAATGAAATCAAAAAAGGGCTTAGTAAATTAGATCATTAAGTGATGCTGATGATGGAGCACCTTTTTTAAAAAATAGATGACGAAGCCAACACTTGAGATGAGCCGTGTTGGTTTTTTATATTGTTAAATGACTGGTATAATAGAGGGGAGGTATTTCTTGATAAATGACTAAAAGAGACGCAAAGGAGTTTTCCATTGAGTAAATATATCGCATATATAGATGTTGAAACAACAGGTATGAGTAATGAAAATAATGAAGTCATTGAATTAGGCGTGATGCTTGGGGAATATGAAAGTAATCGAATTGTTAGGGTGGTTGAAGAATACTGCGAGTTTCAAGAACCATTTTTCGAAATTCCTCATATGATTACCAATTTAACAGGAATCACGAATCAGATGGTCCGCGGAAAATCATTAGATTTAGGGAAGGTCTTTTCTATTCTCGAAAAAGCAGACGGGATTGTTGCGCATAATGCTAGTTTCGATAGAGGATTTGTCAGAAGGTTATTACCGGATACGGTATGGATGGATTGGTATTGTTCAGTCAGACAAATTAAATGGAAAGATTACGGCTTTGAAAATGGTAAATTGCAGCAGTTGTTAAGAGCTCACCGCATTGAAGTTACCCAAGCACATAGAGCGTTGGATGATGCGAAAAACTTAGCCAGGTTGCTGAACGCTTCCCATCCAAAACTAGGTGCAGAAGCAACTTATATCTCTTACTTAATTGGCAAAAATCCGATGAAAAGGCCGCTTAAATAATGGGGATAATTTCCTAATGACCTTAATCTGCTACAGCTGCACAACATGCTGTTCGAGAATCGTTCACCTCGACGATGTGGTGTGGAGCTGTAGCAAAAAAAAACCGTACTTTACCTTCCACTTCCCAGACAGCCGATATTCATGTAAAATATAAACCGTTGTACATTTAAGAAGGATGTAAAGTTTCCGATAAGAATGAGTAGATATCGTAAGAACGTAGCAATACATTTGAGAGGGTTGGAATTTGACTATGAAAGAAAATTTTTGGCGTGATTTACCACGGCCATTTTTTATATTAGCACCAATGGAAGACGTAACGAATGTCGTATTCCGTCATGTTGTAGCAGAAGCGGCAAGACCTGATGTGTTTTTCACAGAATTTACGAATTCAGAGAGTTATTGCCACCCAGAAGGAATCATCAGCGTCCGTGGTCGTTTAACATTTACCGAAGATGAACAACCGATGGTGGCCCATATTTGGGGGAATAAGCCTGAGTATTTTCGTGAAATGAGTATTGGTATGGCAGAACAAGGGTTTAAAGGGATAGACCTCAATATGGGGTGTCCTGTCCCGAACGTAGCTTCCAAAGGCAAAGGGAGCGGGCTGATTAACTACCCTGATAATGCAGCAGAAATTATACAAGCTTCAAAAGCAGGTGGACTGCCAGTCAGTGTGAAGACGAGGCTCGGCTATAACAATATAGACGAATGGCGTGGTTGGTTAGCACATGTATTTGAACAAGACATCGCCAATTTATCGATTCATTTACGAACAAGAAAAGAAATGAGTAACTATGATGCGCATTGGGAGCTAATTCCAGAGATTAAAAAAATGCGGGATGAAATCGCACCCGACACGCTATTGACCATTAACGGAGATATTCCTGACCGACAAAAAGGGTTAGAGCTTGCGGAGAAATACGGAATAGACGGCGTTATGATTGGGCGCGGAATTTTTAAAAATCCATTTGCCTTCGAAAAAGAACCGAGAGAACACAGTCGTGAGGAATTACTGGGTCTTTTAAGATTGCAACTAGATCTTCATGACAAATATTCAACAGAGAGCGAGCCGTTACCTTTCAAACCACTCCGACGCTTTTTCAAAATCTATGTTCGCGAGTTCTTGGGCGCAGCTGAATTAAGAAATCAATTAATGAGTACAGAAACAACAGATGAAGTACGTACTTTACTTGATGAATTTGAATATTAACTGGGCAACATCCCCTTCTTGCAAGAAAGAAGGGGATGTTTTTTTGTGTATCGATTAAATTAAATTAAACGTTTTAGCGAGTAAAGTAAAAGATTCATTTCGTTTTTCTTTATCTGGAATCATATTTAAAATCATGACTTCTTCAACTTTGGCTTGTTCTGCAAGCGAATTAAGTTGTTCTTTCACTTGCGCTGGTGTGCCAATAACAAATCGTCCTGCATTTTCCGCCGTTACTGCTTCCTCTGCAGGTGAAAAGGTATGTTCATTCGCCTCTTTTAGACCTGGAGGTGGCATTTTATAAACACCAGTACCCCAGCGAGC
>JARIDM010000047.1 GCA_029263945.1 Sporosarcina sp. | reverse complement strand
CACAGGAATGGTTGTAAGTTTGACGGATTCTGGTGAGGATATTGAGCTAGATATTGCTTTTCCTAAACCAATCGGCATAAAGCGTTTGCTTGCTAAATTTGCTCCAATTGAAAAGGCGTAATAAGCCAGGGAGGAATAATGTGAATGAATAAAGTTGAACTCGAAAAACGTGTGGAAGAGCTAAGTAGCCTCCTTCACCAATATGGCCATGCTTATTACGTGCTTGATAAACCGCTCGTTTCAGATGCGACGTATGATACGTATTTCCAAGAGCTATTAAAAATAGAAAATGAGTACCCAGCACTAAAACGCTCTGATTCTCCGACACAAAGAGTGGGGGGAGAAATTCTTGCTGGATTTGGAAAAGTAACACACGAAAATCCGATGCTCAGTTTATCGAATGCTTTCAATGAAGCAGACTTACGAGATTTTGATAGACGTGTTCAGGCAGCAACAACTGCCAATGTCTCGTATATTTGTGAGCTTAAAATTGACGGACTTGCCATTTCCCTTCGTTATGTAGAGGGACGCTTTACGCAAGGCGCGACGCGTGGAGATGGAACAGTTGGGGAAGATATTACGACCAATTTAAGTACAATCCGAACGGTTCCTCTTCGTTTAGATGACCCCATCTCGATTGAGGTACGCGGAGAGGCCTATATGCCTAAAAAGTCATTTGTTCAATTAAATGAAGCAAGAGATGCAGAAGGAGAAGAGCCTTTTGCAAATCCACGGAATGCAGCGGCCGGTTCTCTACGTCAACTAGACCCTAAAATTGCGGCCAGTCGAAATTTAGCAACTTTTGTCTATGCAATCGGCGGAGATGGAACGGATTACGGCATTGATAGCCACTCTGAAGCACTGAATTACGCAGATCGTTTAGGCTTTAAGACAAATAAAGAACGCAAGCGATGCGCTTCTATTGAAGAAGTTCTGCAGTATATAGAAGAGTGGACCGAAAAGCGCGCAAACCTGGATTATGAAATAGATGGGATTGTCGTCAAGGTCGACCTATTTGAAGACCAAGAACAACTTGGTTATACAGCAAGAAGTCCGAAGTGGGCGATCGCTTATAAGTTTCCAGCAGCAGAAGTCATGACGAAGTTAATTGACGTGGAATTAAGCGTGGGTCGAACAGGTGTCGTAACCCCTACTGCTATCTTAGAACCAGTTCTTGTTGATGGGACAACCGTTGGACGTGCCTCCCTACATAATGAGGATTTGATAAAAGAAAAAGACATCCGAATCGGCGATATGGTGATCATTCGAAAAGCGGGCGATATTATTCCAGAAGTTGTTGCCCCAATGATTGAAAGCAGAACGGGAATCGAAAGCCCTTTTAACATGCCAGAAAACTGTCCTGAATGTGACGCAGAACTGATTCGATTAGAAGAGGAAGTTGCCCTCCGTTGTGTGAATCCAAAGTGTCCAGCACAGCGACGAGAAGCAATTATTCATTTTGTTTCACGCAATGCGATGAATATTGAAGGGATTGGAGAACGCGTTGTCGACCAATTATATAAGGCGGAACTTGTTCACGACGTGTCGGATTTATATACACTGACAAAGGATCAACTCATCGAACTTGAGCGAATGGGTGAGAAATCGGTTGCTAATTTATTGTCGGCCATTGAACAATCCAAAGAAAACTCGCTTGAAAAAGTATTGTTTGGACTTGGGATTCGTCATGTCGGCGTGAAAGCGGCAAGTATATTGGCAGAAGAGTTTGGTACCCTCGATGAGTTGATGAAAGCAGATGTAGAAAGACTGATTACCATTAACGAAATCGGTGACAAAGTTGCGGATTCCATTACAACTTATTTTAGCAATGAGGATGTCTGCGAAGTTTTACGAAAATTAAAAGCTTACGGGTTAAATTTAGCGTATAAAGGGCCCGTTCGTGAAAACCTACCGACAGAAGGTATATTTGTAGACAAAACAGTTGTTTTGACAGGTAAACTTATTGAAATGACACGTGGAGACGCGAAGAAGAAAATTGAGGCACTCGGTGGCAATGTCACAGGCAGCGTTAGTAAGAATACGGACCTTGTCATTGCAGGTGAAGCGGCAGGCTCAAAGCTTGTGCGTGCCAATGAGTTAGAAATTACAGTTTGGGATGAATTGCAGTTAATCCAAGCACTTGGTGAAAAGGAGCCTGAGCAATGAAGAAAATGCTATTACTACCAGGACTGGTCGCCATGCTTATGATCGCAGGATGTATGCCTTCGATTGGAAATGAAGACGAGGAACTGACGCAGTATAACGAAGAAAGTGTCGAGGAAACAGTTATTATTCCAGACATTCAGCTAAAAGAAGATTACTACCGTACCTTATTGCCTTTTAAAGAAAGTGCAAGTCGGGGGTTAATCGTCGAGACGATTCAAAGTAAGTATGACATAGAAGAAGTTGAAGAGGGTTTGTTGCGCTTATCTACCCAGCAATTCGATCCCAAAAATCATTTCTTTCAAGAAGGTCAATATATTACAGAGGACATGGCGCTATCGTGGATTCAACGAAAGTCTGACGACAACGAAGAAGGGCTCAATCCTTCGATAACTGAAGACATGTCAGAAGATGAAATTGCTGCAAAAGCGCCTAGTTATTTGTCTCATATCGTTGAGCAAAATTTCCTTGTGATGACGGATGAGAAAAAGGTTAGACTGGAAGGCATCTCTATAGGGCTTGCCATGAATTCAGTGTATTACACGAGAAGTGGTAAAGAAACCGTTATTTCCAATGCTGTCCTTCAAGAGCAAGGTACATTGATGGGAGAAGAAATTATCAGGCGGATTCGTTCGATAGAAGGCTTACAAGACATTCCTGTTGTTGTTGGACTGTTTAAGCAGGAAAGTCGTACTGCTATTGTGTCAGGGAACTATTTTGCCACGATCTTTGCTGAAAAAGGAAAAGCACCTTCAGGATGGAAGCAAGTAGATGAAAAATATGTCCTATTTCCCTCTTCTACGAATGAAGATAAGTACCGGGATATAGATACCGCTTTTAGAAACTTTAAGCAAGCATTAGATGATTACTTTCCGAGTTTCGTAAATGTAATTGGACGCGGATTTTATAAAGACGGGGTGCTGACGTCGTTAGAAATGGAAGTGCCCATTCAATTTTACGGTAAGAGTGAAACAATCGGGTTCGTGCAATATCTTACAGGATTACTCCCAGAGTACCTCCCTGACGTAGAAATTGAAGTCAGCGTAACTTCAATTAATGGTCCTGAAGCACTTATATTGCAAAACGTCGGTGGCGAAGAACCAACTGTCCATATATATGGCTATTAAACAATCGGAACTTTCCACGAAAAAGCTTAAGTGTTATGATAGTACGAACGGATGATGAGGAGGAAGAATAACAATGACGAAATTAACAAAAGAAGAAGTAATAGATGTTGCACATCGTGCGATGCTTGAAATTACAGATGATGAAGCACAACAATTTGCCGAAGAACTTTCGGTTTTTATCGATTACGGCGAAAAACTAAATGAATTAAATTTGGAAGATGTCACTCCGATGACCCATGCACTTCAACAGATGAATGTGATGCGTGAAGATGTTGTTGCGGATGTTCTTGATCGTGAAGAAATGTTAGAAACGACAAAAGAACACCAAGATGGGGCAATTAAAGTACCGACAATCCTTTAAGTTGAGTCAGTGGGTTCAACTTACGATTGATGAAAGTAGCGATAAGAAGAGATACAAGGAGGAAGACAGATGACATTATTTAAGAAAACAGCAACGGAGCTTCAATCGATGCTACATAATAAAGAAATATCCGTAACGGACTTAACCAAGGAATCATTTGCACGTATAGATAAAGTAGATGGCGACGTCCAAGCTTTTTTATCAACAAATGAAACGCAAGCTTTACAAAGAGCAGAGCAGTTAGACAATGAACCAATGGAAGGCCGCGGTGCATTATTCGGAATGCCGCTTGGCGTCAAAGACAAT
>JARIDM010000041.1 GCA_029263945.1 Sporosarcina sp. | reverse complement strand
GAAAAATGGACAGAATCTATGAATATAGCGGCAATCGCTGTAGGAGCTGTTTATGCGGCCTTTGACGTTCATGATAGGGTTGATGAGAAAACCGTCGCAACGCCCGTTCAACAGCTTGCTGTCCTTTCAGGGGACTATTTGAGTGGGATATATTATAAATTACTGGCTGCGATTCCAGATTTTCATTTTATCCAGGTGTTGTCGACAGCTATCGGGGAAATAAATGAAGCTAAAACAGATTTTCATCATAGATCACCAGCACATTTGCAAGAACATATTACAGTTGCTAAAATTATTAAGGCGAAATGTGTCATTGAATTTTTACATACATTTGGCTTCTCTAAGTATGTTCCTTTAGTAGAAGTAGCCTTGCCACTTTCAGCTTTGGTCCGAGTGGATGCTGAGCGGCCGAACAAAGGTTGGGCAATTCCCAGTGGTTTAGTGCCAGATGCAATCGTGACTTTGAGAGAAGAAATGACGCAATCATTTGCGGATGCATTTTTTTTAGAAGAGGAAATTCTAGCCGTTATTTCACCGCTTCTTGGGGAAACGATATAAAGAAACGAGGGATAAACGATGTCAATATCCAAAGAGCAAAAAGTTCATAATGTATTCGAAAAAATATCAGATGACTACGATAAAATGAACTCTGTAATTAGCTTTAATCAGCATAAGAAATGGCGTACTGATATTATGAAACGTATGAATGTGCAGAAAGGTGCACGTGCACTAGATGTTTGTTGTGGTACTGCTGATTGGACAATTGCTTTGTCCGACGCCACAGGTCCAACGGGTCATGTAACTGGACTGGATTTTAGTGAGAATATGTTAGAGGTAGGACATACTAAAGTTGAAAATTATCCGCATATCGATTTAGTTCATGGAAATGCAATGGAATTACCTTTTCCAGATAATTCGTTTGACTATGTTACAATTGGTTTCGGTCTTCGTAATGTCCCAAACTACGAAACGGCACTGAAAGAGATCCATCGTGTGTTAAAGCCAGGTGGGATGATTGCATGCTTGGAAACGTCACATCCTGAAATGCGTGGATATAAACAATTGTTTTCGTTTTACTTTAAAGTCATTATGCCGTTATTCGGAAAAATATTTGCAAAAAGTTATGATGAATATTCATGGTTACAAGAGTCAGCAGATGACTTTCCAGGCATGAAGGAACTCGCACAAATGTTTTCTGAAGCAGGTTTTCAAGAAATTTCATATAAGGCATATAGTGGCGGCGCCGCGGCAGGTCATATAGGCTTTAAACTATAAATATCGTAGGGGAAGGGTTTCGTTTTGGAAAAATTACAAGTATTATCACTTTATGCTGATTTCCGAAAGGATCTCGATTATATAGAAAAGGAACTGGAACGTTCCCTTGATTCAGCTTCCCCGATTATTCGGCAAGCTTCCCTACACCTTCTCCGAGCGGGTGGGAAAAGAATTCGACCCGTATTTGTTATTCTTGCTTCAGAATTTGGTGATTTTTCTTTGGAGAAAGTGTCAAAAGTAGCGGTTTCATTAGAGCTTGTTCATATGGCATCCCTTGTTCATGATGATGTAATAGATGATTCCGATATGAGACGTGGTTTAGAAACGGTTAAAGCGAAGTGGGATAATCGAATTGCTATGTATGCAGGTGATTATATTTTTTCAAGGGCACTTGTGTCCATCGCTGAAATTGAAATGCCTGCTGTTCATCAACTGCTTGCCAAAACAATGCTTGAAATTTGCGAAGGTGAAATTATTCAAATTGAACACCAACGTGAATACAATCAAAGTGTTCGCGACTATTTACGGAGAATAAAGCGTAAAACAGCGTTGCTTTTATCTTCGAGTTGTGAACTAGGTGCGCTCGTATCTGGTGCGGATGCATCTGTCGTACGCCAACTCAGCCGATTTGGTTATTTTGCTGGCATGTCCTTTCAAATTACAGATGACATTTTGGATATTACCTCTACTGATGAAAAATTAGGGAAGCCTGCGGGAAGTGATTTGTTGAATGGTCATTTAACATTGCCTATTTTTTATATTAAAGA
>JARIDM010000272.1 GCA_029263945.1 Sporosarcina sp. | reverse complement strand
TTAATGTAGACGTCTTTCACAACGGCTGAACTAACAAGGATTAACAGTGAATCCACTGTTGACATAATGGCCGCCATTGGTGCAGCAAGGACAATCCCTGCGAGCCACGGCGGCAATACTTCAAGTGCAATGAGCGGAATGACTTTATCGCCGATGTCAATGCCAGGTAGTACGGGACGCGCAAAAACACCGATTAAATGCATATTGAGCATGACAAACCCCGTCACGATTGTGCCGATGACAAGTGCACGGTGCATCGCGCGTGAATTTTTATAACTCATTGCGCGGACGGCCATTTGCGGCAAGGCCACAACCCCGACACCAACCAGAATCCAAAATGAGGACACGTAGGCCATCGTCAGGGTGCCATCTGCGCCGAATGGGGTCACGAGGCGTGGGTTTTCATTCAACAAGTCTTGCATAATCGCAGGAATGCCGCCCCCTGCAATGATGACACCGATTAACAGGACGAGCGTCCCGACAACCATAATGACCCCTTGCACCGCATCGGTCACCGCAACCGCACGAAAGCCCCCCACGGTCACATAAATGAGGACAGATGCTGCAAAGATAAAGAGCGCCGTTGTGTACTGCAGGCCTGTGAGTGACTCAATGAGCCGTGCACCGCCGACCCATTGTGCGGTCATCGCGGAGAATAAAAAGACAATAATCGCGATGGCAGACAAAACCGCAACCGCTGAACTATCGTAACGCGCCTTTAGGAAATCAATCATCGTAATCGCGTTATATTTCCGCGCTAAAATGGAAAACTTCTTTCCGAGAATGAGCAGCACAAAATAACCTGTGACGACTTGTGCCATGGCGAGGAAAATCCAACCGAACCCAACGTTATACGCTGTTCCTGGTCCACCGAGAAAACTTGACGCGCTGCCGTAAGTCGCCACCATCGTCATCGCAAGCACAAAGCCACCGAGTTCACGTCCCCCCAAAAAGTAATCGGATAGGAAACTTGAGCTCGGTGCCATCCGTTTCGATGAAATTAACCCGATCGCAAAGATCGCGAAAATAAAAACCACTAAAGGAAGAATCACTTGCATGTTCATTCTTCCACCTCCGCTTCAAAAGAAACGTCCGTTAAAAAGAACTTTGCTACGATCCAAACGATGACCGACATCAGGACAAAACCAACAACGCAGCTGTAAAAAAACCACGCGGGCAATCCAAAAACATATGTATATTCTTCTACAGGTCTTGCACCGAGTCCGTACGCGAAACCGAACCACCAAATAAAGTTAAAGATTGCTAGGCCGACCCCGATCCACGCTTCCCGGTGGGCAATTTTAAAGCGTGGATCCGTCTTGTGTGCTTTTGTTTTCATTGAAGAAGACGCTCCTTTAATTCGAAATCGACGTGCTTTGATTCGCTTATCTTACCACAAAGCAATGGCGCCGTCAGTTCTAGATTCCGTTCCACCAGAAAGAATACCCGTTTCGGGATTGCGCCAAATAATTTGTCCTCGACCAAATGAACCTGCATCGATGGTTTGCTCGATTTCATGTCCTTTACGGGCTAGCGCTTGTGCAAGGTGATTTGGAAAGTCAGGTTCCACGCGCACTTTCTTCCCTTCCATCCACTGCCAACGCGGTGCATCGAGTGCCGCTTGCGGATTTAAGTGATAGTCAATCGTGTGAATCGCCACTTGGAAATGGCCTTGTGGCTGCATAAACCCACCCATCACACCGAATGGTCCAATCGCTTGGCCATCTTTTGTTAAAAAACCTGGAATGATCGTATTGAAGGAACGTTTCCCTGGTTTTAAGGCATTCGGATGTGCTGGATCGAGTTTGAAATCTGCCCCTCGGTTTTGAAGCGCAATGCCTGTTCCTGGTACGACGATGCCTTAGCCAAAGCCCATATAATTCGATTGGATAAACGACACCATATTGCCTTCTCCGTCTGCTGTTGCAAGGTAAACGGTCCCGCCTTTTGGCAGCTCAATAGGGGCTGGGTTTGCCGCTTCAGGTTGGATTTCCGCTGCACGCGCTTGTGCGTATTTCTTAGATAGAAGTTTTTGATAGTCGATCGGCATATGTTGTGGTTCCGTGATGAATGCTTTACCGTCTGTGAATGCGAGTTTCATCGCTTCAATTTGCTCGTGAAGCGACGTGACATCATGCGGCACGGGTGGTTTCATTTCTGATAAAATGTTAAGGGCCATCAGCGCAATCATCCCTTGGCCATTCGGAGGAGTTTCCCACACATCGTATCCGCGGTAGTTGGTTGAAATCGGGTCTACCCATTCTGGTTGATAGGCTTCCAAATCAGCTTTCCGTAAATAGCCGTGATGTTGTTGCATCGTGGCATCGATTTTATCCGCAAGGCTACCGTGATAGAAGTCTTTGGCATTCGATTCGCCGATTAAGCGCAGCGTCTGTGCATGCCCTGGGGATTTCCATAGCTCGCCAATTTCAGGCGCTCGGCCATCTGGTGCGAAGGTGTCAAACCATGCGTCGAATTCCGCTGTTGTACAATGTGTGCTGAATTTTTCATAGGCGATTTTCCAGTACTTCCCGAGAATAGGTGTCAGCGGAAAACCTTCTTCAGCGTAACGAATCGCAGGTGCGAGCGTTTCTTTTAGCGATAGTTTTCCGAACTTCTTCGATAGCGCCGCCCATGCCGCGGGAACACCTGGA
>JARIDM010000239.1 GCA_029263945.1 Sporosarcina sp. | reverse complement strand
GAAGAGCTGAACAAAGATCCGCCGAGCCATGTGAGGCATACAAAGCATTAAACCTTTACGACTATGGGACATCCTGCCAACCACGCAATAAAATAAATATATTACTACAATAGAGGGCCTATTTCTTGTTAAAATCAAGACATAGGTCCTTTTTTCATTGAATAATTTATACACTACATTTTGAGGAGAATCTTTTTGTAGGATAAGATTCGTGCATTATAAATAAAAAACATAAGCGTAAACTCTTACCAGTTTCCAATAAGTAGTAAAATCTAACGTATCATTTTAGGAGTTAGTTCCTTATATCTGAATAAACTGTTTAAGTTTAAAGGCCTTTACACCTACACTGAAGTTGTGTATGCTACTATTTCAGTATAATCAATGAAGGAGAAAAGAGAAATGAAATTTACGGTACGTGTAAAAATATGGGGTGGGTTTACAGCTTCTCTCCTATTAATGTTTATAATAGGTGCAACAGACTACAGATCATTGTCAAAAGTAAGTGATGAGTACAAAGAAATGATAGAACAAAATACGACAAAAATAATTGTACTTGAGAAACTATCCTCTATTCAATATCGAGTTTCTGGAGATGTTCGCGGTTATCTAGGTTTTAAGTACACGGCATTTTTAGATAGTATTGATGTGTTAAATGAAGATTTTGAACGCTTTGTTGGTCAACTTAAAGGATTAAGTCATTCTGAATCGGAGATAAGATTAGTAGAGGAGTTAATCGAGACGCGTGAAGCGTATATGGAGCAAGTAGAAGTGATTAAGGAGACTGCAAGCAAAGACCAAGATGATCTTGCGGCGGAAGCGGCCGTTGCTTCTTTACCTTATCAAGATGCATTTGAGGAAAAAGTATTGGAGTTCATCAATTATCAACAGGAGCAAGCCGTTCAAAAAAACAAGTTAATTGCTAACGTGCAAAAAAGTTCGCGTATTAAATCTGCGATGCTTTTTGGTATAGCGATTCTATTAAATATCATAGTTGGAACGGCTGTATCTAGAAGTATTGCACGTCCAGTTCGTAAAATGACAGATACATTAACAGAGGTTTCGGAAGGAAACTTAACTGTTGAGCCAGTGACAATTCGAAATAAGGATGAGATTGGCGATATGGCAACTGCACTAAACGTAATGACAACTGATTTACGCATGGTTATTACGAATGCCAATTCATCTGCGAATGAGCTTGCTGTGCAAGCTGAAGAATTATCTGCCAGTTCAGAAGAGAGTCTAGCAGCTTCTGAAATGGTTGCTGAAATTGCGGAAAGTAACTTAACGACAAGTGAATCTCAGTTGAATGTTGTTGAAGAAACAGCTACTGCAATGAGTGAAATGGCCATGGGAATTGGTGGAATTACAGATGAAAATAGAGCAATGCTAGAATCAACAGAAGGTGTCAGCCAATTTGTTGCAGAAGGTGCTACGCTCGTAGAAGATGTCAATGCAGAAATGATGACGATTAGTTCTGAAATTGGTAAATCTGCTTCGATTATGAACGGCATGGCTGAGCATTCGGAAGAAATTAGAAAAGTAACGGGGCTCATTACAGCAATCTCTGAGCAAACGAACCTATTGGCATTAAATGCCGCGATTGAAGCGGCTCGTGCGGGAGAGCACGGTGCAGGATTTGCCGTCGTTGCTGAAGAAGTACGTAATCTAGCTGAACAGTCCAAGCAATCTGCTACAGAAATTGGCGCAATGATTGATCAAATGATTAGCAATGTTGGTCGAGCAGTAGATAGTACAAAAGAAAGCAATATTCGTATTGGACACGGTTTAGAAGTAACGATGCGTACAAAATCTGTTTTTGAAGAAATTAACCGTGCAACTGATGACATGAAAGACAAAGTATCAACAGTTACCGCCTCGATTCATCAAATGAATGAAATGATGACAAGTATGGCAGCTGGCTCAGTAGAGGTACAAAAATTTGCGGCGAGCGCATCAGAATCTGCCCAGTCAACAAGTGCAGCAACTGAAGAACAACTTGCAGCGAACGAAGAGATTTCATCAAGTGCGCAAGTGCTTGCAGAGTTATCAGAAAAACTGCAGAATGATATGTCGAGATTTCGCATTTAAATAGAAATTACTTGACTATAGCTCTTAATCGTATTTATAAAAGAAAATGAAAAGGTGATCATCCAGATTAAATGGGGGGGTCACCTTTTTTGCTCCGTTCATTAGTTTCTAATAGTACTAAGGAGATGGTTTTGTAAAAGATAGACACTTCCGATGTTTTGATAATTCTGGAAAAACGGGTACTATTGCTCATATTTTGTTTAAATTCGGATAAGTCTATACGCCTATCAATAACTTCTGTATACTACTATTTAAGTATAATTACTGGAGGTTCAGAAAAAATGAAATTGACAGTTAGAAGAAAAATATTGGGTGGGAATTTAGTCGCCTTAGCACTCATACTAATCATTAGTGGTACAGCACTCTTTTCTTTATCAAACGTAGGTAAAGAATACAAAGAATTATTAGAAGAAGAAATAGTGAAAACGATAGCACTTGAAAAATTATCCTCTATACAGTTTCAAATTTCCGGGGATGTTCGAAGCTTTCTTGGTTTTAAGCAAGTGAGTTTTTTAGAGAACATCGATGCGCTTAATGAAGATTTCGACCAATATATCGTACAATTAAAAGATTTGGTACGTACTAAAACTGAAGCCGCTACAGTAGATGAATTAATAGAAATCCGTAGAAATTATATAGAACAAGTAGAAATTATTAAAAGTAATGCGAATAAAGAGCAAAACGATCTTTTGATGAAAGCAGCGGGTGCATCACTAGAATCACAGGCTGCCTTTGAGGAAAAGATTAGTGAGTTAATTGCTTATCAAGAAGCGCAAACTGTACAGAAAAACGCTTCTATCGCTAAAATACAAAAAAACGCACGTGTTTGGTTAGGGACGCTTCTTGGGATCGTGCTCGTATTTGGCACAGTAATAGGATCGTCAGTTTCTAGAAGCATTGCGAGTCCAATTAGAAAAATGACGGCTGCTTTAACTGAGGTTTCAGAAGGAAACTTGAAAGTTGAACCAGTTATTATTAGAAATAAAGATGAAATTGGCGACATGGCGAGTTCGTTTAATCTCATGACCGAAGATTTGCGTATGATTATTACAAATGCCAATTCATCTGCAAATGAGCTTGCTGTTCAGGCAGAAGAATTATCTGCCAGTTCTGAAGAAAGTTTAGCAGCTTCAGAAATGGTTGCGGAAATTGCGGAAAGTAACTTAACGACAAGTGAATCTCAGTTGAACATTGTGGAAGAGACAGCTACTGCAATGGGAGAAATGGCTATGGGTATTGGTGGAATTACAGATGACAATCAAGCAATGCTGGAATCAACAGAAGGTGTCAACCAACTTGTTGCTGAGGGTGCGACACTCGTGGACGACGTCAATGAAGAAATCATGACGATCAGTGCTGAAATTGGTAAATCTGCAACAATTATGAACGGCATGGCCGAACATTCGGAAGAAATTAGAAAAGTAACAGGACTTATTACAGCAATTTCTGAGCAAACGAACTTATTGGCATTGAATGCCGCGATTGAAGCAGCTCGAGCTGGGGAACACGGTGCAGGATTTGCGGTTGTCGCGGAAGAGGTCCGTAATCTTGCAGAACAATCCAAACAATCAGCTACGGAAATTGGCGTTATGATCGATCAAATGATTGGTAGTGTTGGCGAAGCTGTGACAAGTACGAAAGACAGCAACATTCGCATAGGACATGGTTTAGAAGTGACCATGCGTACAAAATCTGTTTTCGAAGAAATTAACCGCGCAACTGACGACATGAAAGACAAAGTATCTACAGTTACCGCTTCGATTCATCAGATGAATCAAATGATGACGAGTATCGCTGCTGGTTCTATAGAAATACAAGGCTTTGCAGCAGCTTCATCGGAATCTGCTCAATCGACAAGTGCGGCAACAGAAGAACAACTTGCGGCGAACGAAGAGATTTCTTCAAGTGCACAAGTGCTTGCAGAACTATCTGAAAAACTACAAACTGACATGTCGAAATTTCGTGTTTAAGAGGAACGCTTCTGAAGATAGCGTGTGACCGTATATACAAATGAATATGAAAAGGTGATCATCCAGATTAAAGGATTGGTCACCTTTTTTCTATCCACTTGTTCGTTTGTCCACTATACTAAAGGATAGAAGTCGTTTTGACTAAAATAGGATGGAATTTAAAGGGTTGGATAAATGGGATGGCTAACAAGAGTAAAAAACGCGATGAAGTTGATCTATATGAACCAGTGAAAATGTATTTTACTGAATTAGGATACGCAGTATACGGGGAAGTTAAAGATTGTGATGTTGTTGTGTTAAAAGAAAACGAATTGATTATCATTGAACTAAAGTTAACGCTTAATCTGGCGTTGTTAATTCAAGCGACGAAAAGACAAAGAATAACAGATCAAGTCTTTATTGCGATTCCAAAGCCTACTGCGCATTTACGTTCTCAAAAATGGCGCGATTTATTTTATCTGGTAAGGCGATTGGAGCTAGGGCTCATTTTTGTTACGTTTGAAGAGGAGAAAAGTTTTGCTGAGATAATCATTTCACCAGGATTTTTTGATCGTAAGAAAAGCATGCAACTAAGTAAAAAAAGAAAAAGCAATCTTATGAAAGAAATTGAAGGTAGAAGTGGTGATTTTAATATGGGTGGCAGTTATCAAACAGAAATCATCTCGGCTTATAAGGAAAGTTGTATTCACATTGCGAGTTGTTTAAAGAGACATGGACAATTGTCCCCAAAAGCATTAAAAGAAATGGGAACTGGCGATAAGACATCTGCTATTTTGAGTAAAAATTATTACGGTTGGTTTGAACGTGTGGAAAGAGGAATTTATGTTATAACTGAACAAGGTCTAGCGGCAAAAGAATTATACCCAAAACTATTTGCTTATTATGAGAAGTTGGTATGATCAGTGAAATTTAGATCAGAAAATGAAAGGATTTGAGACTATGAAAATGAGTCGTGCTTTGTCAATTGCTGGTTCTGCAGCTAGGGGAGGGGCTGGGATACAAGCGGATTTAAAAACATTTCAGGAATTAGGTGTGTTTGGTATGACGGCGGTCACCGCCATTGTTGCTGAAAATCCAAGAACGGGTCAAAGGATTTTCCCACAGTCAATTGACGCCATTGAAGCCCAAGTTCATACGGCGTTGCGTGATATCGGAGCAGATACGATTAAAACAGGAATGTTGTTCACAGAAGAAATCATCACGAAAACGGCTGAATGGATTACGGATGCTCAGGTAGAAAATATTGTTGTGGATCCTGTAATGGTCGGTAAAATTGGTTCTGTTTTATTAGAAGAGAGCGCCATAGAAGTATTAAAATCAACGTTATTGCCACTTGCAACCATTATTACACCGAATATGCCAGAAGCATCTGAATTACTTGGGATTGGTCCATTAACTTCAATCGATGAACTAAAAAAAGCAGCGGTAAAATTGCATGAAATGGGTCCAAAATATGTGCTTGTAAAAGGCGGTCGTTTAGAAGGACCTGCTACTGATGTACTTTTTGACGGAAAGACATTTTATTTATTGGAAGCCCCTAGAATTGATACAATTCACACAAATGGTGCATGGTGTACATATTCAGCTGCAATTGCAGCTGAACTGGCGAAAGGAAGTTCTGTTCCAGAAGCTGTCGAATTTGCAAAAAAGTTTATTACGGCCGCCATTCGACATGCGTTTGGATTTAAGCAAGGGGTAGGTCCGACTTACCATGCAGCCTTTAGGAAATATGATGAAATCGGTTGTCATGTGACAGTAGAAAAATTGTCGTGAAAGACCAATGGTTTAGGAGAGAAAATAAATGAAGAAATTTATCGTAATCGGTGCTGGGATTTTAGGTGCTTCAACAGCTTATCATTTGGCAAAAGCAGGTGCAGCGGTAACAATTGTTGACCGGAAAGATCCAGGACAGGCAACCGACGCAGCGGCAGGTATCATTTGTCCGTGGTTGTCGCAACGAAGAAACAAAGCGTGGTATGCCCTTGCTAAAGGAGGGGCGGCTTATTACCATTCCCTTATTCCGCAATTGGAGAAAGACGGAGAAACAGAAACTGGCTACAAACAGGTGGGAGCCGTTAGTTTACATACAGATGCAAAGAAGCTTCAACAGATGCAAGAACGTGCACTAAAAAGAAGAGAAGCAGCACCAGAAATTGGGAACGTTCGTCAGATGACTGAAGAAGAAACAGCGGCGTTGTTTCCTCCGCTAGAAGAAAATATTGCATCGGTTCATGTAAGTGGTGCAGCGCGTGTAAATGGTCGTGCACTTAGAGATGCATTGCTGCGCAGCGCAGAGAAATATGATGCGGTATTCGTAGAAGGCACAGCGGAACTTATTTACCAAGCAGCAGGAGATGTGACGGAAATCACTGGCGTAACTGTCAATGACCAAAGCCATTACGCCGATGCTGTGATTGTAACCGCAGGCGCTTGGGCAGCGGAACTATTGACGCCGATTGGGATTGAATTACAGGTGAGTGGTCAGAAAGCACAAATTATACATCTTCAACTGGAAGATACAAATACCGCCGAATGGCCAGTTGTCATGCCACCAACAAATCAGTATATTCTTGCATTTGATAAAGGACAAATTGTCGTTGGGGCAACACATGAAGATGATGTAGAAGGAGATTTACGAGTAACAGCAAATGGAGTACATCACGTGTTGGATAAGGCATTAGCGATTGCGCCAGGTCTTGCGGATAGTACTTTTAAAGAAGTTCGTGTTGGTTTTAGACCTTTCACGCCAGGCTTTCTACCGATTATTGGAGAGGTCCCTCATACAAAAGACTTGTTTCTTGCGAATGGGTTAGGCGCATCAGGCTTAACTGTGGGTCCTTATTTGGGGGCTCAATTGGCAAAACTAGCACTAGGTGAAATGTTGGAGATTGATTTGGCTTTATATAATGTGGGCGAAGCCATTCTGTAGTTATCTTTTTTATTCAAGTCTACATTATCATGACCTTAGGCTACTATAGTGATAAAATGTCTCGTTATAGACAACTATCAAATTCAATGGATGACAAGATAATAACGTGTAAAAGACCTTTTGTTTAGTGTGATAACCTAAACAAAAGGTCTTTACTAGTCTTTAAATAGGTACATGGGCAGAGATTTATTATCCGCTTCAAATCCCAGTCTTTTGTAAAATGAAATTGCATTTGGATAGGAAATAAGTACTTTAGTATAGTAACCCTCATAACAATTCAACATTCGATTCATCATCTCTTTACCTATACCCCGCCCTTGATAAACTGGGTCTGTAACAACATAGTGGAAATAGGCAGTCATAACACCGTCTGATAAGGCATTTGCTAGACCTACAAGTTTATCCCCGTCCCAAGCAGTCACAACGCGATGAGAATTAAGGATTGCCTCGTATAACTTATCTGGAAATTTAGCGGAATCCCACGCAACTGATGAAAAGAGTGAGGTTAGATTCTCCGTCGTAATTTTTTCAACTGTAAATGTGTAGTGAATGTTCATTTATAGGTCTCCTTTCTAAATTGATTTGTTTTAGTATAGCACCTTTTTGGTGTGTATTCTTAGTCTGGGTTAATTTTATAAAACACTATGCCAAAGTTGATTGAATCTACTTTAGAATTATTCTAACATATTATTTCAATAGATAATGGGATAACTTGAAATAAAGTGAACTATTGAAACTTTTAAAGATGAACATTTTAGACTAGTCATCTTATGGTCTATAAGGTATAGTAAAGTGATGGAAAAGAAACATGGAGGTTTTTTTAATGAAGTTTACAGTAGGGAAAAAGTTATGGGCCGGCTTTATATCGGTACTAATTTTATTAGTCATCGTTGGTTTTTCAGCATTGTTTTCGATTAATAAAATGGATAAAGAATATGGCTCGATGTTAGACATGGAAGTCTC
>JARIDM010000218.1 GCA_029263945.1 Sporosarcina sp. | reverse complement strand
CATTAGAACTTGAAAGACTTGGACGCGATCTATCGAAACTAGAGAAGATTCAAGCACCGTTCCCACGTATTACGTATGACGATGCAATTACGTTCTTACATGAAAAAGGTTTTGATGATATTAAGTGGGGGGATGATTTCGGTGCGCCTCACGAGACAGCCATTGCTGAAAGTTTCGACATGCCTGTATTCATCA
This sequence comes from Sporosarcina sp., assembly GCA_029263945.1. GTDB lineage: Bacteria > Bacillota > Bacilli > Bacillales_A > Planococcaceae > Sporosarcina. The sequence goes on along the minus strand of JARIDM010000218.1, from coordinate 7,575 downwards.
AACACTACCCAATTGGTATTAAACCGTTTTATATGCAACCCCATCCAGACCGCGATGATGTTGTCTTATGTGCGGATATGATTGCGCCAGAGGGTTATGGTGAAATTATTGGAGGATCTGAACGTATTTATGACTTTGAATTGATGAGACAGCGCATTAAAGAGCATGGTTTAGATGAAGATGCTTACAAATGGTACCTTGAATTGAGTAAGTACGGTGCAGTACCACATTCTGGTTTCGGCTTAGGACTTGAACGAACAGTTGCTTGGATTTCAGGATCTGAACACGTGCGTGAAACGATTCCGTTCCCACGTTATTGAATCGTTTGTATCCATAATCACTAGCGACCAGGCTAAATTTTTCCATGAAAGTTTAATAGAAAGGAGTTCGGACATGCTACAGGACGAACGGCTCCGAATTTGGATTGAGCAGGGGAATGTTAGCATTTCCCAGCTCTTTTTTCAAAATTATAAGCAACTTGACATAAGAGATTTAGATGCGATGCTCATTATGCATATGACTTCATTTAAATCAGCTCATAATGATTTTCCTACGCCTGCAGATTTTGCAAATCGTATGGATTTAACCGAAAATGAAATCTCAATGATTTTACAGCGACTGATGCAACGAGGCTTTTTACAAATTGTCCAGAGTAGAGATGAAAATGGCGTATTATTTGAAGCTTTTTCATTACAGCCTTTATGGATTCGTTTAACTGAAAAAGTTGTGATGAAGACAGAAGAGGTCGAAGAGGAGACTCAAAAACTCGATGAAGGAGAGATTTTTAAACTTTTCGAACAAGAATTTGGACGATTCTTATCTCCTATGGAATCGGAGTCAATTTCAATGTGGTTGGACGAAGATGGACATTCTGTAGAAATTATTCGTGCGGCTTTAAAAGAAGCGGTACTTGCGCAAAAAGTGAGTTTGCGATATATTGATCGGATTTTATTTGAATGGAAAAAGAAAAATGTGAAGTCGATGGCAGATGTCGAACGACATGCGAAAAGCTTTCGAACTGTTGGCATTCGACCTACTGAACAAGAGAAAACAGTTAAAGTGAAAAGAGTACCATTTTATAATTGGCTAGAAGAGCGAGATTAGGGGCGAATTTGTGCTTACAAAAACATTATGGGAGTATTCCCTAGAAAAGTTTGCAGAGATGTTTCCAGACGCACATTGTGAGTTGGTGCATGAAAATCCGTTTGAGTTACTGGTCGCTACTTTGTTGTCTGCGCAGTGTACGGACGTTCTTGTAAATCGTGTGACGGCTGAATTATTCAAAAAATATAAAACACCTGAAGATTATATAGCAGTAGATGTTGAAGAATTACAAACAGATATTAGATCTATTGGTTTATATCGGAACAAAGCAAAAAACATTCAAGCTTTAAGTCAGCTGCTCATTGATAAATTCGACGGAATTGTTCCAGCGAATCGAGATGTCCTGATGACATTCCCAGGAGTGGGAAGAAAGACAGCAAACGTTGTCGTATCAAATGCTTTTGGAATACCAGCACTAGCGGTAGATACACATGTAGAACGTGTCGCTAAACGCTTGGGGATGAATAGGTGGAAAGATTCACCACTTGCTGTTGAAGAAAAAATAATGCGTTGGACGCCAAAAGATAATTGGACAGCGACACATCACCAAATTATATTTTTTGGACGTTATCATTGTAAAGCTAAAAATCCAGGATGCGATGTCTGTCCCTTACTTTCGATATGCCGTGAGGGAAAGAAGCGGATGAAAGAAAGGGAAAGTTAAATGAATCGTTTTTCTAAAGAAAATATGGCAAGTCATCTTTTAAAGTGGGAAACGGCCAAAGAAGAGATTAGGGTCTTATATGACCAAAAAGATAAGACCGCGATTCAACTTATGGAGATTGCGATAGAAGATTATACAAAACTTCTTGCATACGGTGGTAATGAGTTAAATCGACAGAGTGGCGAAGAAGTCCCTGTTCTTCTCCCACTAAATGGGCATGAGCGTTTTAATTTTATTAAAGAACGAATTCAAAGTCATTATGCTTTTATTCAACTAGATGCTTTGTATGAGGAAACAAGAAAAAAAGCTGCAAGGCTTTCTGTTATGAAAAAATAGAAAAAGCTGGAGTCCAACGAAAAATCGTTGGACTTCAGCTTTTTTAATAAAGAAAACGAGGAATTAGGGTTGTTCGTCATCTTCCGTTGTGTCATTTGGATTTCCATTATTTTGGTTGTTGTTATTATTTCCATTGTTTCCTGAGTTATTGTTGTTATTGCCATTATTATTGTTATTATTATTGTTATTATTGTTGTTATTGTTGTTCTGATCTTCAGGAACTTCTGAGTTCTCTTCTTCAGGTTCTACTTCAGGTTCCTCTTCCTCCTCTTCTTCTTCAATATCGACTTTCAAACTGACAGAAGTAGGTGAGCTTTCGAGGTCATCCACTTTTGCTAGGACACTAAAGGTGTATGTTTTTCCTGGCTCAACCCCAGAGAAAGTAACCGTAAAGTCATTCGTCGTGGTCATTTCTTTTTGTTCGCCACCATCGATATCTGCATAAACAACAAATTCGACATCACCATCTATTAACTCTGGATCAGGTGCATTATGTGCCCAAGTTAATGTAACTGAATCGCTTTCTTCATCATAGCTAGCTGATAAATTAGTAGGTGCTTCTAATTCAATTTCAACTTCTTCAACAATTTCTTGCGGAACATTTCCTTTTACAAAAAGTTCTGTTCGTTTTTTATTTGAAGGTGTTGATGCACTTGCACGAACAAGTGGTTCTGATAGGTAAACAATATCCGCTTCTTCAACCGTTGATGGCATTTTGAAATTAGCTGTTTGCTTACCAGCAGAGATAGAAGACATGACATTTTTGAATAGATCTTGTGGAATATGGCGTTGACCTTGAAACTCTGTCATTTCTTTACGGTTTTGATAACCGCCCCATGCTGCGATTGTGTAATCAGTTGTGTAACCCGCAAACCAAGAATCTTTTGCGTCACTTGTTGTACCTGTTTTCCCAGCGACATCGAGACCAGAGATATTGGCCTGTTTTCCAGTTCCTTCTGTTAAGACATCTCTTAACATGTCTGTCACCATATAGGCTGTAGATTCTTTCATCGCAACAGAAGATTTTGGTGTTAAAATTCGTTCAGTTTTGCCGTCTCGAAAAATCACTTTTTTAATGGCATGTGGCTTTGTGTAAACCCCGTTATTTCCAAAGGCTGCATAAGCACCTGCCAATTCCATCGTTGAAAACTCATCTTTCGTTCCACCTAATGCGTTAGAAGGGAACTCATCGTTAAGCTGAATCCCGAGTTTAGCTGCGAAACCAGTGGCTTCACTACGCCCAACTTCTTCGTAAATTTTGACTGCAGGGACGTTACGTGAATGATACAAAGCTTCACGCATGGTCATCGGACCTTTGTAATTCCGTTCGTAGTTTCTAACGGGTGTGCCTTTAGAATCTTTATAATTATATTCGGTATCTTGTACAGTTTGACCAGTGGACCAATTTAAAAATTCAATGGCAGGTCCATAAGATAAAAGGGGTTTAATCGTCGAACCTAACTGACGTTTTTCTTGTCGTGCAAAGTTCAAGCCGCTCGTATAATTGCGACCAGCACCTACTGCGACAATTGCACCCGTTTTCGTATCAAGTACGGTTAAAGCACCTTGTATCTCATCGTCAATATAAATATCGGACTTCATCGCTTCTTCAACAGTTTGTTGAGCTACAGGATCAAAAGTCGTCTGGATTTTAACACCTTCTGAAATAATATCTGTTAGGCCAGCTTCTTCTAATTCACTCATGACGACGTCAACGAGTGCTGGATACTTGGCGTTATTATTTGCGGTTCTCTGTTCTTCAGGAAGCAATGTAGATGTTACTTCAATGGCTTTTGCCGCATCCATTTCATTTTTGGTGATTTTTTTGTGTTGATGCATTAACCCAAGAACAATATTACGGCGTTTCTCCGCACGCTCTGGATTATTAAATGGATTGTATCCGTTTGGACTTTGTGGAAGGCCAGCTAACATTGCGACTTCATGTAATTCAAGTTCGTTTAATTCTTTTCCGTAAAAATAGTCAGCTGCAGTCCCAAAACCATAAATACTGCCGGACATGAGATTTTTATTGAAATACATTTCAAAAATTTCTTCTTTTTCATAAGCTCTTTCAAGTTGGAAAGCGAGCCAAGCTTCTTGTGCTTTTCTTTTAAGTGTTTTATCTGTTGTTAAGAAAGAGTTTTTAATGACTTGCTGTGTGAGCGTACTTGCACCTTGAGAACCAAATCCGCTTCTAAAGTTTGCGATGACTGCTCCGCCAAGTCTGTAAAAGTCCATCCCGTGGTGTTTATAGAAACGTACGTCCTCTGTTGCCAAAATTGCATCTTCCATGAGTTTTGGAATGTCACTATAATTCACATAATCTCTTTTTTCTGCGCCTGTTGTATGCATGAGTTCACCGTTTGCATATAAAAAATCTGACGAGATCGGATCTCTTAGCAATTCTTCATCTAATTTAGGCGCTGTACTTGCATAAAATGCAAATAGACCGATGCCCCCAATTAGTCCTACAAAACCAACAAGTACAAGGGCTAAAAATATCTTTTTAATTAATCCTTTTTTAGGTTTCTTATTTTTCTTTTTTGAATTTTCTTGTGCTTTACGCATCTCGGATCTAGATTTTACTTCTTCACTCATATGACTTCCTACCTTTCAATCTCTCATTTGTTACGGCTTATTAAAGATGGCATTGCTTTTAAATAATCTAATGTAGGCATAAACCCTAAACTAATTTCTAGTGTCTCGCTGTCAAATTCAGCAAGTGTAATTGATTTCCTTCCGCCATCTTTCATTCTAGCCCATTTTGCTTCAATTATATCGTATGGCACTACAAAATATCTTTCTAATGATGTAAATCCAACAATGAGAAATGTAATTCCTCCTTGTTTCATGACTGTTTTCATGTGTTCTACTTGGTGTTCATGAATATTTTGTAGCGGAAAAGACGTTTTACTTTTTGTTTCTTTTGCCTCAAAATCGATATGATAGCCATTCCAAACGCCGTTAAAGTCTGTTGTAGAAGGTGTTCTAAAATAGGCTTCTGTAATAACTGCGGCACTTCTCGAAGGATAATTCACATTTACAATTTGAATTGGCACTGGTTTTTTATGAATGACAGCAATGTTACGCGTTAAATAATATTCATTTGTTTCATTTAAATCATCTTCTAGTGTTTTGCCTCGGTTACTATAAGAATGACTCTTTCCCTTTTGGGGATTTGTAGGTTGCACTGGTTTGTATTTTTTACCATTTGGATAACGTATCATTACTTTAACACCTCACATCACTAATCATATCATAAGCTTTAGACGTTTTAACCATTGTAAAGTTTCATATGTGAAACAAAACACTAATTTTATGGAATATACGTTCGTTAGATGTTGGTGAACAACCCGACTATCTGGTAAAATAAAAAAGAGAGTCAGAAAGGTTGATTGAAAATGAATTTAGAAGAAAAATGCAAAGTTCTCCTTTCTGTTTGTGGAGAATGTTTGGAACGACATAGTTTAATGAGAGAACAAGATAGAGAACCAGATTTCTTTAAGGAAGTTAAACCTTATGCTGATAAGTATCATACAATGATTGACGAGTGGGCAGAGGAGTCGTATGTATGGATTAAGACAGCGAAACCTAAATATGTTCACCCTTCACAAGTCGAGACGCTCGTGGAGGGAATGAAACAATTCATTGTGCAATCATTTTATAAGAAAACTGGATTGAAGCGATTCGTATTATCCATTCGATCTGCTGAATATACGTTGAAAACCTATTTAGATGCGCTAGAAGAAGCAGGCGATTCGAAATGACTACAAAGAGTCCTGTTGAAGCGATACTTGGGAAATTACGAGCCAATCCTGATTTTAGTGCGAATATGATTCATCACCGCACCATTGAAGAAAAAGAAGCTATCTATGCCGAATTTCCGTCTAAGCTTCATCGGTCACTTATAAAAGCACTTGCGTCTAAAGGAATTAATAAGTTATATAGTCACCAAAGTGAAGCGTTCGAATGTGCAACAAACCATACTTCATTTACCGCTGTTACACCGACTGCATCTGGAAAATCACTCTGTTACCATTTACCAGTATTGCAAAGCATTTTAGAGAATCCTTCGTCAAGGGCACTTTATCTATTCCCAACAAAAGCACTTGCTCAAGATCAACTCAGTGATTTACATGAGTTGATAGAAGCAAGTGAAGAAACAATATTAAGTTATACATTTGACGGAGATACGGCACCAGGGATTCGAACGAAGGTTCGTAAGTCTGGGCATATTGTTTTGACAAATCCGGACATGTTACATTCTGGGATTTTACCACATCATACGAAGTGGGTTTCACTTTTTGAAAATCTTAAATACATTGTAATAGATGAACTCCACACATATAAAGGGGTTTTCGGTAGTCATGTCGCACATGTACTTAGAAGATTACAAAGAATTTGTCGTTACTATGGAAGCGACCCAGTTTTCATTTGTACTTCAGCAACGATTTCAAATCCAGCTGAACTTGCAGAGTCACTAACAAATACCCAAATGCAGTTAATTTCAAACAACGGAGCACCTGCAGGGAAGAAACACTTTCTATTTTATAATCCTCCGGTGATTCATCCAACCTTTGGAATTCGTAGAAGTGCTGTGTTGGAGGTGCGTGATCTCGCTGCCTTATTATACCAAGAAGGTATGCAAACGATTATATTTGCAAAGAGTCGCGTTCGCGTTGAGATGCTTGTCACGTATATGAAAGCTCTAACAAAGAAAAAGTTATTCGATGAGACAATTATGGGGTATCGCGGTGGTTATTTACCATCTGAACGAAGAAAGATTGAAAAAGGTTTACGAAGTGGAGAAATTAAAACTGTCGTGAGCACGAATGCGCTCGAACTAGGAATTGACATCGGTCAACTACAAGCGTGTATTATGACAGGTTACCCAGGCAATATTGCAAGTGCCTTTCAACAAGCGGGCCGTGCAGGAAGACGTCAAGAGGAGGCCCTTATTATTTATGTTGCCCAGTCTGTTGCGCTCGACCAATACATTATTGAAAACCCAGGATATCTTCTTGGACAAGCGCCAGAAGAGGGACGGATTCATCCTGACAATATGTTTATTTTGATGGACCATTTAAAGTGCGCTTCTTTTGAATTACCGTTTACGATGACTGAAATGTACGGCGAATTTGACGTGCAACAATTGCTTGCGTTTCTTGAAAGTGAAGGTGTGTTAGTTAAAACATCCGCGCACTGGCACTGGATGACAGATCAGTTTCCAGCAAGTGATGTGAGTTTACGCTCCGCAGCACAAGAAAATGTGGTCATTATAGACAAAACTAAACCAAAAGAGACGACAGTAATTGGAGAAATGGATCGTTTTAGTGCAATGACTTTACTACATGAAGAAGCAATCTATATTCATCAAGGAACGCAATATCAAGTTGAAGAACTCGACTGGGAAGAAAAGAAAGCCTATGTGACAGAAGTGGATGTTGACTATTTCACAGATGCTAATTTAG
>JARIDM010000177.1 GCA_029263945.1 Sporosarcina sp. | reverse complement strand
TTATTATCCCATAAACGAATAGCCAATTCAAAGATTATCTTGTGTTGTCCACGTAATAGAAGAGAGAATTATAAGTACGATTAAACTAAAAGCAACGAGTCTAAGTCAAGGACTTTAATTTTCTTTTGTGTCAATTGGCGAATCCATCCGGCATCTTCAAATTCTGTAAGACGGCGACTAATCGTTTCGGGTGTTGTGCCGAGGTGAGAAGCAAGGTCTTTTCGGCTCATTGGGAGGTCGATTTCATCGTGATTCATCTCCTCTACTAGTTCTGCTAAATAAAGCGCAACCCTTGTTTCCGTTGGTTCCAGTGCAATACTTGCTGCTTGTTTTTCTGTTTGCGCAAGTCGTGTTGAAAACTCCTTAAGTACTTTTAAAGAAATGGCTGGATACTTGACGAGAAATTGTTGAAAGGTTTCCCGGTTCATTACACAGAGTTCAACAGGTTCCATTGCTTCAGCGTATGCGTCATGGGTTTCTTCGTTGAAAAGAGAGAGTTCTCCAGTGAATTCTCCAGGATTCAAAATCCGAACAAGCTGTTCTTTTCCATTTTCGGCCAATCGGTAAATTTTAACGCGTCCTTTGTGTACGATGTACAGCCCATCTGAGGGTTCCCCTGCGCTATAAATGGTTTGGCCTTTTACATGTGAGGCTGAGTGAGTGGTTTGGACTATTTCGTTCATTTCATCCATTGTTAAGTGATTAAATATAGGGACAATTGAAATACAGGATTTATGTGTTGTATGTGTACAGTGATCGGACTCGGTCATAAAAAGTGCTCCCTTCGATTGTGTGGAAAGTTTACACGCTGTTTAGTATCTAGTATAGCTGAAACTTGATTTTAAGATGAAGCCCGAAGCGTTTAATTGGGCGAATTTCTAATTTATTGGGCGTAGAATTTTTTAATTGGGCGAATTTCTGCTTAATTGGGCGAATTCAGTGCGAATTGGGCGAAAAATCCACTAATTGGGCGTATGCAACAAAAAAGAACACATTCCCCTTATTGAAGGGGAATGGATTTGAGTGGTGCTTGTTTGGTTAAGTGCGATTTTTTCTTTCCTTTATACCGGATTAAGCGAATGGCGTTGAGTATGACGATGAGTACGCTTAGTTCATGGATGAGCATGCCAGAAGCAAGAAATACTTTTCCGAGTAATACGCCAGCAAGTAGTATGGCGACTGTGCCGACTGCGAAAAAAGTATTTTGTCTCATGTTGAGAACCGTCGCTTTGGCAAGTGCATATGCATGTGAAAACTGATCTAAGCGGTCTGCCATTAAGACAACATCTGCCGTCTCCATTGAAATGTCTGTACCGCCTTCGCCCATCGCGAGGCCAATATCTGCTGTTGCAATTGCGGGTGCATCATTAATGCCGTCTCCTGCCATCGCGACACGGAAGCCTGAATCTTTAAGTTTCTGCACCATAGCAACTTTATCTTCTGGTAATAGTTCGGCATGAACAGCATCCAGTCCAAGTTGTTTACCAACGAGTTCTGCAGTATGACGGTTATCGCCAGTGAGCATGATGATTTGTTTGACGCCATTCGTTCGTAATTCTTCAATGGCATGCATGGCTTCAGGACGTATTTGATCTGCGATGGAAATGATGCCAGCGATGTTTCCGTTAATCGCAGCGAAGATTGCTGTGTGACCCGTTTGTTCTTGGCGTACGGCATACGTTTCTGTTTCATCGTCAATTAGGATATTGTTCAAGGTCATAAGTTTTCGATTCCCAACAGTAAGTCTCTGCCCTTCGATTAACGCTTGAATGCCTTTGCCTTCAATGATTGTTGCTTCTTCAGGTTCTCCGCCGAGCAGAATATCACGCTTGCGTGCTTCTTTAACAATTGTTTGTCCAAGATGATGTTCAGAAATCATTTCCGCTTCAGCGATAAGGCGTAATAGTTCATCCTCAGATTCAGAAAAAGATTTAATGGCTGTGACTTCAGGACGTCCACGTGTGAGTGTGCCTGTTTTGTCGAAGACAACTGTATCGATTTTGGCGAGCATTTCCATTGTTTCGCCGCCTTTTATCAGTACGCCATTCCGTGCACCATTACCAATACCTGCAACGATAGAAACCGGAGCGGAAATCACAAGTGCACCTGGGCAGGCGACGACAAGGAAAGTGAGCGTCATTTCAATATTACGTGTGACGATATAAACGAGCACCGATAGGACGACAACGGCTGGGGTGTAAATATTCGCAAAGCGATCCAGGAATTTTTCAGTTTTGGACTTTGTTTCTTGCGCATCTTCTACCAATTCAATGATACGAGAGAAAGTTGTATCATCGCCGACGCGGTCAGCAATGACTTCGATAAACCCATTATCAATGATACTTCCACTGAAAACGCGGTCACTGGTAGTCTTCGCAGCTGGGACTGATTCACCCGTAATGGCCGCTTCATTTATAGTGGCTTTCCCCGTGATAATCTCTCCGTCAATGGCTACTTTTTCACCGGAGCGAATAATGACGCGGTCACCCTCTTCAACTTCATCAACGGAGATCGTCATTGTTTCCCCGTCCCGAAGGACAGTTGCCTCAAGGGGCGCCATGTCGATTAACGAACGAAGAGAGGAGCGTGTTTTTTCTAAAGTACGTACTTCTAGAAAGGCGCCGAACAAAAATAGAAACGTAACGGCAGCCGACTCCACATATTCCCCGATGAAAAGAGCGCCCACGACGGCAATTGTAACAAGTAATTCAATGCTAAATGCTTTCATTTTTAGTGCTTTAAATGCTTTCAGTGCAATTGGAAGTCCAGCGATTAACGTTGCAGTTATCAGTGTTAGTTGTCGCCATTCATGTAAGCCGCTCATATGCAGCGCAATTGCAATCACAAGAAGTAAACCAGTGATGGCTGTTATTAATGATGTACGTTTCGCATTCATACACTTACCCACCTTTCTAGATTAATGAATAGAATTGACTAAGATATTTTTTGGGAAGTTACAGGATAACCTAGTTTTACGATTGTTTCTTGAATGTCATCTGCTTGAAGTAGCTTTTCGTCAAACTGTGTACGGACACGGTTTGAATGAAATAGTACTTTTGCTTCTTTCATACCTTCCATTTTCTGTAGTGTACTCTCAATCTTTTTAATACAACTTGGACAACTTAGCGGTTCTAAACCAAATACGGCTTTTTTCATTTTTTTCATCCTCCAATAAGTTTTTTATTTTCTTTATGTCTTTATTATAATGCGATGGAGGAGGAACTTCCTTGACGTACATCAAGTTTATGGAAAAGGTGAAAAAAGATTTCGCTTATTGTAGTTTGCAACTCTGATCGTTGGAATAAATTCTCTGTTCGTAAATATGGTACAATTAAATTTTTCCGCTTATAATAAACGAGATAAGAAGTGAAAAAAGAGAGGGATGTTCATGCGAAAAAGAATGGATTCACTTCAAGATATTAGAAAGAAAAACTACTTGTTTATTTTACCAGGCGTATTAATAGCAACTGTCGCAATCCTTTTTATACAATTCGGGAAAAGCGAATACAACCTTAAATTTTATGCTCAACTTGCTTTCATTTTTGCTTTTATAGTTGGCTGGACACTTGCGTATACCAATAACCGTTTAAAAGTGTTTGAGTACTTCATGCTCTTCTTAGTGTATACCTATCATTTTATTACCATAACGATTGAGCTTGTGGAAAGTATAAATTCAGGGAAGAATCAAGATTTGGGGACATTTATTATTTGGTTGCCCCTCATTATAATCTATACATTTACGGTGTTGAAAAGACGCCAAGCAGCATGGGCTTCAATCGTGTTGCTTATCTTAACGATGGCTCCGGGTATTTATTTCTATTTTGCTTTAAGTCCAGAGGTATCGGCATCATTGACCACGACGTACTTAACGACAGCCGTATATAGTATCATATTATTGTTTGCCTATCAGCTCGTTCGAACAGAAATAGAAGTTCAAGTTATGCGTCGTCAATTGCTGTTAGATCCGCTCACACAAATTGGAAACCGCTACCAAGTAGACCGTTGGATGAACAAGCTCATCAAGAAAGCAGATGATGAAGTTTTTTCTGTACTGTTCTTAGATTTGGATTATTTTAAAGCGATTAACGATGAGTATGGCCATAAAAGCGGCGACGATGTTCTAAAGGAATTGACAGAAGTGCTGCAAGAGAACATAGAGAAAGAACATGATCTTGGGAGATGGGGCGGCGAAGAGTTTATCATTCTGATGAAAGTCCCAGAATGTGAGGCATTTAACATTGCTGAGAAACTAAGAGTGATTATAGAAGGTCATAAGTTCGAAGGAATTCAAAAAAATATAACAATCAGTATTGGTGTTACTGAATTCAGAGAAGGAGACACGACCGACTCTATTCTCATTCGAGCAGACGAAAGACTGTACATATCAAAAGATGAGGGACGCAACAGAGTGACTGGGAGGCCACGGGTAGAAGGTGAAAGCTTGTGACGTTGACTTGTAAAGAAGTCGTAATTAAGCTTTTTATTCAGACGCATTGCGCTTATACTAAAGAGTAGCATGTATCCTCATATAGAAAGGAACTTGACCTATGGAACTAATATATAAAGGAAAGACAAAAGATGTTTATCAAGCCGAAGGGAATCATGTCTTGCTTAAATTTAAAGATGATATGACGGGCACAGACGGTGTGTTTGATCCCGGCGCGAACACAGTTGGGTTAACAGTAGATGGCATTGGCCAATCAGGGCTACGCATGACAACTTTCTTTTTTGAGAAGTTAGCGACAGAAGGGATTCCTACGCATTACGTGGTATCTGATATTGACGCATCTACGATGACAGTCAAGTCTGCTGAGATGTTCGGACGAGGGCTAGAAGTGATTTGTAGATACCGTGCAGTCGGTAGTTTTTTGAAAAGATATGGTGCATACTGCGAGGAAGGCCAACCATTAGATGCATTCGTTGAGGTGACGCTTAAAGACGATGACCGAAATGACCCGCCTATTAATCAGGATGGGCTTGTACAACTCGGTATTTTATCGAGTACCGATTATGAAAAGCTAGAAGCACTCACAAAAGCAATCTCACTTGTTGTAAAAGAAGTACTCGCTGAAAAAGGCGTGGATTTATATGATATTAAACTTGAATTTGGGCGGGATGAGCAAGGTGAAATTATGCTCATCGATGAGATTTCAGGCGGCAATATGCGCGCTTATCTAAACGGTACAGCGGTCTCTCCGTTTGAGTTAGAAAAAATGATTTTATCTTAACAGAGTCAATTTCATAATGACCTTATGTTGTGGTGGTGGCGCAATTAAACCCTATTATGAAATTGATTGAACCGCGTTAATTTTAAAATTATAGAAACCGTATTTTCTTTTAGATTCCAAAAGAAAATACGGTTTTTACATAAAAAATGAAGTTTAGCACATCCTTCTATAAAGAAGCATTTTTAAGGAGGAAAAATGGTGACTAAAATTGGGTTATTTCTCGTCATGTTGATGATGTTATTTCTGAGTGCGTGTGGGGACATTTCAACTCAGCTACCCGTTAGTGATGTACAAGATAAAATGATCAATTCGATCTTGATCAATTCAGAAGACCAAGTGATTGGGGAAGTGAATTTATCTGAAGGGACTAAAGGGGTAACGATTGAAATTAAAGCTGAAGGGTTGTCGCCTGGCCAACATGGCATTCATATTCATGAGAAGGGGGAATGTACGGCCCCGAGTTTTGAATCTGCAGGGGGTCACTTTAACCCGACAAATAAAGCACACGGTTTTAATAATTTACAAGGTTTTCATGCAGGCGATTTGCCGAATGTGGATGTCGGTAAAGACGGTAAATTATATGTCGTGATTAAGACTGAGGAGCTTACACTGGCTCCCGGCAAAGAAAATTCAATTCTGGATGAAGACGGAAGTGCACTTGTGATTCATGAGAAAGAAGATGATTATAAAACAGATCCTTCAGGTAACTCTGGTAGTCGAATTGCATGTGCCATTATTAAATGAAAATAGCTTCTGCTAGACCACTTCAATAAGCCATTCGAAAGGAAGTGATTCCTATCGGATGGCTTATTTGAGTAGAAAGTTTTCAGTATAATAGGGTTGGTTTTTTTCGTTGAAAGCTACGCCAATCCCGAGATGATTGTATGCGTTTAATAAGATGTTTTCACGGTGTCCGAGTGAGTTCATCAATCCTTCATGTGCAAAAATACTGCTAGATTGTCCATACGCAAGGTTTTCCCCCGCTGCGCGGAATGCAATCCCATCTGCTTTCATGCGGTCGAAAGGGGATTCACCTTGTTTATTTTCATGGTCGAAATAGTTTTGTGTGGCCATATCAAGACTATGGTGACGGGCTGTTTCTGCTGCATTTTCTTCCCACGATAAAGCTGGAAGGCCGCGCTTCACGCGGGCTGCATTTGTTAACTCAAATAATTGGCTTTCAAATCCTGCCTGTAACGCAGTGCTCCCCTCGCTGTAAATCCCATTTTTCTGCTGTTCTAAAGATTTTTCAACAAGTTGAACCGCAGTGACTGTATCGTTTTGGTGGAGATCATAAAAGACATAGACATACATCTCATTCATTTCAAACAAGTCGAAGCCTTCACTATCTTGTAGACGGTAACTTGTGAGGCCTTTACGTATTTCTTCGAGCGGTTCGCCGTATGTTTCTCGCACGACAGATTTCGCAGTCCCATATGTTACGCCACTGTCAGAGGCGATTAAATTATCATTTGTATAAAGTGCAGCAACTGTTCGATTTTCATCGAAGGAAACCATTACAAAATTATGGTAGTCTTGGTGATAGATAAACCAGTCTGTATCGTATTCGTTGGGGGATTGGTGCATAGGTTTGCCGAGAATAGAATTGACAGTTTCCTCATCGGTTCCAAGCACAATATTATGAATAGATAAAGGACTTTTTTCTGGTGTCGTTAATGTTGGTTTCTCAACGTCTTCAGTTGCTTTCTCAGTAGCATTTCTTTTAGTGGAAATGAAGGTGAGTAACTGATCAGTTGTGTCATTCACATAACGTACAACGGCAACAACGGGGTCGCTCGTTAGGATTTCGTCGATCGTCTCGTCAACAGGTTCAAGGAATGCCAAATCGACATATTGTGAGACGGGCGCTTCCCAAAGTGGTTTAGCCAGATAAGTCACGGAAAGTAGTAAAATAATTATGAAAAAACGTTTCACAGCAAAGCCTCCTTCTGTCTATTGTAACCTGTTTAACCACTTTGAATACAGTAGAAACAATTCCATAGATGAAGGAATAGATTTCCTGTAAAGAAAGAAAAGCTGTATACTAGAGTAATTATGTAGGAACGGAGTTTGTTTAGATGAAGTTATCGAAAAAGATGATGAATGTGGAAGCCATTGAAAAGAATATCCAGGTGTTTCGATGCCCCCTTTGTACAGCAGCAATGGAGCTTGTAGACGAGGCCAGTCTTGTATGCACGGAGAATCATTCATTTGATTTATCTAAACAAGGGTATGTGAATTTGGCACCACAAGCACACACAACGAAATATGACAAAGCGCTTTTCGAAGCACGCACGACGATTATTGAAAGTGGATTTTTTAATCCTTTACTTGACCGACTGACAGCGCTATTATTTGAGCAAATTCAAGACGTAAAGGCATCTGCTATACTAGATGCAGGTTGTGGAGAAGGGTCTCATTTGGCTGCGCTATTAAAAAATCTGCCGAAACATATGTCAGGCATGGGCATAGATCTTGCGAAAGAAGGAATTGTAACTGCTGCAAAAGACCATCCAGGTCATATTTGGACGGTTGGCGATCTTGCGAATTGTCCATTCCAAGATGAGCAGTTCGCTGCTGTGTTAAATATTTTATCGCCTGCAAATTACGGGGAATTTACAAGGCTACTTCAAGCAGGCGGTTTATTTATAAAAGTAGTTCCTGAAGCGGATTATTTAACAGAACTACGCGCAATTTTTTATGATGGAGTCGAACGAACTTCGGAAACCAATGCAATCGAACGAATCGCTGAATTGTTCGATTCCGTTGAAACGGAGCGACTCACATATGAATTTGGATTGGACCAAAAACTACTTGAAAAGCTCATTCAAATGACACCTCTTACATGGGGCGCCAGTGCTGAAAAAGTAGAACAAGCATTATCGTCTGGTATTTCATCCATCACGATTGACTATAAGATAATCATCGCGTTCAAAAGATCGAAACAATAAGTAGTTCGGCCAAAGGAGTGACTGTATGTTCACTGGACTAAGTAGTATCCCGAGTTGGTTTTATATCGTTGCAATCGTGGTCGTTTTAGCGATTGTGATTATCGGGGAATGGAAAACGAGATAAAGGAGAGAATGACGATGACTCAAAAAAAGAGGGGCAAGCGACAAAAACCTAAAATATCGCTTACACATGAAGAACTTTCCGTTGATCGTATCTGGGATTTTGATGGGCAGATTGAAAGAGCTGACTTTAACGGCGGCTTTTTGATCGGTTCTGAAGAAGAGCGCATTACATTTGATGATGTCGTTTTTAAAAATGTACGCTTTACAGGTAGTGAACTTAGAAATGCGGAATTTGTAGATGTCATTTTTGATACGTGTGATTTGTCAAATGCACAATTTAAAAATGCGCACTTTCAACGCTGTGAATTTAGAAATTCAAAACTAACGGGTGCAAACTTTGAAAATGCGACGTTTAAACACATCCTATTTGAAGCATGCGATGGAAAATATAGTAATTTTAGTTTCACAGGCATGCAAGAAGTGTCGTATAATGAATGCAACTTAACAGATGCTGATTTTTTTGAATGTAAATTTAAAGAAGTGCAATTCATCACATGTAAAATCGAGAATATTAATTTCTCTGAAACAAATTTGCGCGGAATTGACTTATCCGACAGTACATATGAACGCATTGAAGTGTCGCTCGAACAGATTAAAGGATGTATTGTATCGCGAGAGCAAGCGATTGGATTTGCACGTGTGTTAGGGCTAAATGTACAAGAATATTAAAAAGAAAAGAGTGGAAGTATATGTTGACGTTTGAACAAAAGCAAGCCATTATTGAATCATTTCCTGAGTTAACGAGAAAAGAAGTATCTATGAAGCGTGTCAATTACCATTTTGAAGAGAGTTTGTTTGATAAAACAGTTGTTGTGCAACACCTTCATCCGAACGGCAATGGTTTTGTGTACGTTGCAGGAATTCCAGGATATGAAGTGGATGACCGTGGGCTTGTGAACATCCGTGAAGCAACAGAAGCGGAACTTCGTCAAACGATTAAGGATTCCATTGAATTATTGTCTGAAGAAGAATTTGAAGCACCAACAATCGAACAATTATGGATGAATGCCGAGGGCGCAACCTTAAAACTTGTTGAAGAGGACGGCGCTTGGAATATCTATCACGGACTAAATTTGGAAGAAAGCTTTGGGAATTATGGCTATGCTCAAGGTTATTTACGAGATGAGCAATTTAAATTGGTAGAGGAGGCTTAACAGTTAATGAAAGGGAAGACAATGGTCATCGGGATTATATTATTCGTTGTAATTGTCGTAGCCGGCGTATACTTTGCGATGATGTCCACGATTAATAAGATTGAAAAAGAAAATGACGAAGCGGCGCATGAATTTACGAGCTATGTAGTCGTAGAAAATAGTGGACTGACAATTTAAAAACGATAGCACTTTCCTGATCAACAGGGAAGCGCTATCGTTTTTTAGGTTAAACTTATTTTTCTTCGTGCTTCGTTCGAGATTTTCCTGGGCGGTAAAGGCCTTTACCGAATGGCAACCACCAATTCCACTTACCAAACATTTTCATTAAGCTAGGCACGAGCAACAAGCGAATGACTGTTGCATCTATTGCGACTGCGATCGCAATCCCTACACCGATCTGTTTGACAGGCATCACGTCTGTAAACGCAAACGCCCCAGTGAGCACAATCATAATAAGGGCAGCAGAAGTAATCACTTTACTTGTTGTTGCAAGCCCCTCGACTGTCGCACGATCATTGTTAAAGGACTTCGCGTATTCCTCTTGCATGCGGGAGATGAGAAACACCTCATAGTCCATACTTAAGCCAAAGACGAGACTGAAGACGATCACAGGGATAATAAGCGCAATCGTTCCTGGTGCGATTCCAAAATGTCCATATTGGAAAATATAAACGAGTATCCCGAACGTTGCAGACAACCCGATAATGTTCATTAAGATGGCTTTAATCGGAATTAAGAGCGAACGGAATGCGATCATTAAGATGAAAAATGTCGAGATGACAATGACGCCGAGAACCCATCCGATTTTGTCATAAATTTCATCAAAGATTTCCTGGTTAAACTTAGGCTCGCCGCCAACTTGGATATTCCATGGGGTCTCTTTTTCTGACCACTCGTGTACCCATTCTTGCGCTTCGTCAGAGGCTCCTTCTGCTGACAGTGTCAGCGGAATCATTAACTGTTCACCTTGTACAAATGTCTCAAGAAGAGGGGTAAGGTTTGCAGCCATTTCTGGGACCATCATCGCTTGCGTCCATTGTTCAACGGATTCTATTTCACTTGCAGAGAAGACGGTCGTCACTTCACTTACAAGTTCATCTTTTGTTAGTGTTTCTTGCAGTTCTTTCATTTCAGATAATCCATCTTCGTCTTCCCACCCATTAGCTCGTTCAGCAATTAGGAAAACAGAAGTATTGTCCCCAAGACCAAATGTATCCGCCATTAAATCAAAAGCCTGACGGGAATCGTAAGTCTCTGGTAATGAGTCAATTTGAGGGATTGTAAGCGTCATGTTTTTTACAGGGATTAATGAAATCCCAAGTAAAACGAAAGCCAAAATTGTAATGACCACTGGGCGTTTAATGACCCAGTTCGCAAATTTGCGCCAACGATCTGCACCATTTGCTTTCACTTTGATCAATTGCCACTTATCAATACGATCGCCTAGTGCAATCAATACGGACGGAAGAAGCGTGATCGAGCTAAGCACAGCCATGAAAACGACAATCATCCCACCAATTGCAATGTTTTGAAAGATTTCTACGCGAATTAACATCATGGCACCTAGTCCGATGAACACGCAAACAGCGGAGAAGATTACTGAACGTCCTGCAGTTCGAATAGTCATTGTCACGGCATCGAGGATGTCCAGACTTCCTTTTCTTTCTTCCCGGTAACGGCTAATGAAGAGTAAAGCAAAATCTATACTAAGCGCCAGGCCAAGCATTGGGATAATGTTCAACACGAAAATCGATAAATCCATTTGACCGCCAAGAATCGTTAAAATCCCGAAAGAAGTAATGACGGTCACGATTCCAATCATAAGCGGAACAAGCGCTGCGACAACCGTGCCGAAAGCGAATAGTAAAACGATTACTGCAATTGGTAAACCAATGGCCTCTGCAGTGATCAAGTCTCCCTGACTCGCTGCGTTAATATCCTTTGAAATTGCGGATGCACCCGTTAGGATAACGTTCTTTTCATCCCCAATTGTTTCGCGGATGTCTTCGACGATTGTCGGCATGTCTTCTGCAGTATTATCAAAGTGAAGCAGCGCATAGGCAACATCGTCTTTTTGTAAAGCGTCATCCTTTAGAGGGGAATCGATTGAAGAAGTTAATTTTAAATTCTCCACTTCTTCGATGGTCTTTGCAATTGTACTTTCTGATACGTGATCAAAGACGAGGAACATAGTTTCGGCAGGCATATCAAAAGTTTCGGAAATGGTCTCCATGACGGCTGAATGTTCGTCGTCAATTTTAAAACCGTCGCCTTCCAACATGCTTGGTAAGCGAATTGCCAAGAATGCCATAACGACAAATATGAGAATCCATGCAGCAATGATAAATTTATGGGCACGCGTTACAAAGTGGGCAAGTTTGCGCAAAATTGAACAGCCTTCTTTCTTTGGAGTGTCATCTATTCTTTATAATAACTGATTTTCTATTGAAAGTCTTTCGTTAGGGAATGATAGATTGGTTATGAGTAAAGTTCTATGTGGGGCCCAAAAAACACTATTATGTATGTCGTTCAATAAATAGAAAAAAAGCCATCCCCCTAAAGGAATGGCTTTGAATGGTTAGTTCAAATTAGTTTTTTTCAACGTTTGAAGCTTGAAGTCCACGTTCGCCTTGCTCGATTTCGAAAGTTACGTCTTGGCCTTCTTCAAGTGATTTGAATCCTTCACCTTGAATAGCTGAGAAGTGAACGAATACGTCGTCGCCATCTTCACGTTCGATGAAGCCAAATCCTTTTTCTGCGTTAAACCATTTTACTTTACCTTGTTCCATGTTTGTTTCCTCCTCGTGTGCTTTTTGCACACATTGTGTTACTATCCTTGCTCAATTCTTGAAGCGGTCGAGAATTAACGAGACCATCATGTTGTCGAACAAAAATAATTCTTCTTTATCATAACAAGGGAACCAATAAATAGCAAGGGAAATGTTTAAGTTAAAAAAACAAAGCAAGGATTTGATATATAATTCCTGCGAGCAATGCAGCAATCGGAAGCGTAATAATCCATGTGAGAATAATCCGTTGTGCTACGCCCCAATTGACTCCGCGTACTCTTTGCGCTGTGCCAACACCCATAATTGCAGACGAAATGACATGCGTTGTACTAACAGGTAAATGAAGAAGTGTTGCTGTAAAGATAATTCCCGCTGAAGATAAATCAGCAGCTGCTCCGTTTACAGGACGAATTTTCATGATCTTCGTTCCGACAGTTTTGATGATTTTATAGCCACCGATGGAAGTACCGAGTCCCATTGCATTTGCCGCGGCCACTCGCACCCAAAGTTGAATGTCATCTCCTGTTTGTAGCCCACCTGCAATTAGTGCCATTGTAATAATCCCCATGGCCTTTTGCGCATCATTCGTCCCGTGGGTGAATGATTGCAATGCAGCAGTTCCAATTTGTAAATACCGGATGCGTGTATTCGCTGTAAATAGATTTCTGTTTTTCAACAGAACCTTAAAGAGGTTCATCATAAGAAAACCTACGAATAAGGCAATGAAAGGTGAAATGAGTAGTGCTTGGATAATCTTAATGAATCCAGTGTAATTTAAGATGCCAAACCCAGCAGCAGAAATTGCAGCTCCAGCAATTGCACCAATTAACGCATGCGAAGAGCTAGAAGGAATCCCAAAATACCACGTGATTAAGTTCCAAGCAATCGCTGCAAGAAGTGCCGCTAAAATAACAAGTGCACCATTATCTAAGACGAACGGATCGACAATGTCTTTTGAGATGGTTTTCGCTACACCTGTAAAAGTAAGGGCCCCAATAAAATTCATAATTGCAGCCATTAAAACTGCCGTTCTAGGTTTTAAAGCACGTGTAGATACCGAAGTTGCGATGGCATTTGCGGTGTCGTGAAACCCGTTAATAAAGTCGAAAATCAATGCAAAAGCAACAACGAGTATGGTAAGGAGCAATACAGTAGTCATTAAATTCCTCCTTATGCGTTGCGCATAATGATTACTTCAATTGTGTTTGCAACACTTTCACAGTAATCTGCAATATCTTCAAGTTGCTCATAAACATTTTTAAATTGAATAATTCGAATGGGATCTTTTTCTTTAATGAAGAGTTGTTTAATGGATGTCCGGAAAATCTCATCACAAATACTCTCTAGGTTTTTAATGGTCACCGCATGTTCACGCATCTCTACAAGCTTTCTCTTCGAAAGAAGCTCTAATGCTTTGACGATTTCATCCGTACTTTTCACAATGTTCTCCATAAAGGATTGCATATACTCATCAATATCTGTCAAAGAGAACATTTCTAGGTGTGCAGAAAAGTGCTCAATGCCGTCTAAAATGTCATCCATTTTAATAGACAATTGAAGGATGTCATCCCGTTCGATTGGTGTCATGAAAGAAGTGTTCAGTTTAGTCGTAAGTTCGTAAATTAAAGCATCCCCATCAGTTTCATATAATTTAAGCCTTCTGCTAACTTCTTTTAAGTCGGCAACGTTTGTTATTTTAAAATCATCTGCGTAGTGAACCGCTTCTTGTACGTGTTCAGCAATTGTGAGGAGTGCAGTGAAAAAGGGATCTGTTTTTCTCAAACTAAACATAGTAAACCTCCATTGTTGGTGTATGTGCACTTAATTTAAAACATATACCCAAGCATACCAAGATATTGACGTGAAAGGCCAAAAAATGACAAGCTTTTACATAAACTTAACAATCCTTTTTAGGTGTTCGTGAGCTTCGTCACAATTTATAGGAAGTTAGTCTCGTTTCGCTGATAAAGGCGTTAAATAGGCTGATAAGAAAGTTAATTTGATAGAAATGTAAAAAAACTTAGCCTGAAACTGAAACTTTCGGTTAGTATAGACGTATAGATATAAAGTGAAGAATTGTGGAAAGAGGAGGCGAGGAGCATGGAGCTTTTTGGATTACCGATTGTGCAACTATATTTATACACTTTGATTATCGCGGGGATTGTTACAATCTTATATGTACTGATCAGCGATATCGCTGAAGGAATTGGAGAAGTGAGTCCGTTTTTGGATCCAGCAGTCATTCTTTCATTTATCACATTTACAGCAGCGGCAGGTTATATTTTGGAGCTTACCGTGAATTGGAGCAGTATTGTTATTTTAGTGGTGGCACTTGTAATTGCTTTTGTTCTGGACCTGTTACTCTACTTCTTCGTTTTACTTCCATTAGCATCCGCAGAAGTGTCGCTTGCATACACAGATGAGTCGTTGATGGGGCAAGTTGGGAGAGTAATTGTCCCAATTCCAGTCGATGGTTTCGGTGAAATTGTGATCGAAACGGTCAATGGACTCATTTCTAAACGTGCAGCAGGTTATGAAAATACGGCAATTGCGTATGACAAAGAAGTGTTAATCATTGAAGTGAAAGACGGGACGTTTATTGTGAAGGCGTACGAACCTTTTCGCTTCAGAGAGAACAAAGCATAAGTAAAGGGAGGAAATAAGATGCCAAGTATTTTTATTGTGATCGGTATTGTCGCATTTGTATTAGTAACAGTCATTCTTGTTTACATCACAAAGTATCGTACGGTTGGGCCAGATGAAGCACTTATCGTTACAGGAAGTTACCTCGGGTCAAAAAATGTACATACAGATGATTCAGGTAACCGTATTAAAATCATTCGAGGTGGGGGTACGTTTGTATTCCCGGTATTCCAACAAGCTGCACCACTAAGTTTGTTGTCGAGTAAGTTAGAAGTTACTACACCAGAAGTTTATACGGAACAAGGGGTTCCAGTGATGGCAGATGGAACAGCGATTATCAAAATAGGTGGATCGATTTCAGAAATCGCAACAGCTGCTGAACAGTTTTTAGGGAAATCTAAGGAAGACCGTGAAAATGAAGCAAAAGAAGTGCTTGAAGGTCATTTACGTTCTATTTTAGGTTCAATGACCGTTGAAGAAATTTATAAAAACCGAGACATGTTCTCTCAAGAAGTGCAGCGTGTTGCTTCACAAGATTTATCCAAAATGGGTCTAATCATTGTTTCGTTTACGATTAAAGACGTGCGCGATAAGAATGGTTACCTCGATTCACTCGGTAAACCGCGTATCGCACAAGTGAAGCGAGACGCAGATATTGCAACAGTTGAAGCAGAAAAAGAAACGCGTATTAAAAATGCGGAAGCATCTAAAGAAGCACAAAAAGCGGAAATAGAACGCGCGACTGAAATTGCGGAAGCAGAAAAAGAAAACCAATTGAAAGTTGCTGAATACCGCTTGGAACAAGACCGTGCCAAAGCGCGTGCGGACCAAGCGTACGAATTGCAATCTGCGAGTTCTAAACAAGAAGTTATGGAACAAGAGATGCAAATTCAAATCATTGAACGTCAAAAGCAAATTGAACTTGAAGAAAAAGAGATCTTACGTAGAGAAAAACAATATGATTCTGAAGTGAAGAAGAAAGCCGATGCAGACCGCTATGCGATAGAGCAAAATGCTGCAGCTGACAAATCTAGACAGATGGCTGAAGCAGATGCGGAGAAGTACAGCATCGAAGCAAGAGCCACTGCTGATGCAGAAAAAGTACGTCTAGACGGGCAAGCAAAAGCGGATGCACAGCGCGCACAAGGTGAATCTGAAGCCGATATCATTCGACTGAAAGGTCTTGCAGAAGCTGAAGCGAAGCGTAAAATTGCAGAAGCCTTCGAACAATACGGTCAGGCAGCAATGCTGGATATGGTGATCGGTATGATTCCAGAATATGCGAAGCAAGTAGCAAGTCCATTAGCGAACATCGACAAGATTACAGTGGTCGATACAGGTGGTGGCGAAGGCGGGGGTGCCAACAAAGTAACGTCGTACGCAACTGATTTAATGTCTACTTTGCAAGAAACATTGAAAGAGACATCTGGCATTGATGTGAAAGAAATGCTAGAAAGTTACGCTGGAAAACATAGTTTACGTCCAAGTATTGAACAGCTAACAGAAGAAGTAAGGTCGACAAAATCAGAGGGCAACGCGTCTGAGAAGTCAACTTCAACAGAAGCAGAGGATTCTGAAGAAGCATAAGTCGTAAAAATAAGGGAGCCTACATTCTAAACGGATGTAGGTTTTTTGTTTGGAATTGGCTGTATCAGCACATTCCTGTCGGTTATCAGTGGATTTAGTTGTGTTATCGGCACATACTTGGTCGATATCAGCACTTTTAGTCTACTTATCAGCGAAAAGGGACCTTCAACCTAGCGAAATCACACATTGCATCCATACATATATCCTCTTGACCCGATGAATATCAAATTCACACAGAGTCATTGTGTTAAGTGATCACTTTTTGCAATTATCTAACTTCCTGTTATACTTTTAATTGAGAATCGTTTTCATTATGGAAGGGGATTTTAATGACTATTCAAGAAGCGAAAAATGCGGTAGAGAAAAATATTATGAGCCGAAGAACCATTAAGGCTTTTAAAGAGGATCCAGTAGATCCCGAAGAAATTATTGAACTTTTAAATATAGCCAAGTGGGCGCCGAATCATAAATTAACGGAACCGTGGCGTTTTCAATTATATACAGGTGCAGGAAAAGAAGTATTTGCGCAAGCTTATCTGGATGCACAACCAACGATTGAAGGGGAACCTTCTGAAAAGGCATTTCGTAAAGCTGAATATTATAAAGACATCCCAATCCAGCTTGTGATAATTATGCCAGAAGATCCACGCCAAAGAACGTGGGATGAAGATTACGGTGCCGTTTCTGCCTTCATTCAAAACTTTCAACTCGCAGCATGGGAACGGGGCATCGGTATGATTTGGCGCACGAATGATTGGGTGTACAATCCAATTTTCAGAGAAGGCATCGGCGTTAAACCTGGAGAAAAAATTGTTGCGACGATGATGATCGGCTACCCAAATCATGTTCCGAAAGCAAAAGAACGAACGGACATTAGAGAGTTTGTCAAAATTATAGACCAATAAAATGACTAGAGAAGGCCTTAAAGAACAGGCCTTTTATTTTTTGAATTAATAAAAAGTAAAAGCATGTTACAATAAGAGATGGATTCACAGAATACATAATCGAAAGGCGGATAAAAAATGAGTTTTCGTATCGAACATGACACATTTGGTGAAATTCAAGTACCAGCGGACAAACTTTGGGGTGCACAAACACAGCGCAGTAAACAAAACTTTAAAATCGGCGGAGAAAAAATGCCACTCGGAATTGTTTATGCATTTGCACACTTAAAAAAATCTGCAGCGATCGCAAGTCATTCTTTTGGCAACCTTTCAGAAGCAAAAATGAAAGCGATTTCTGCAGCAGCAGATGAAGTCATCGAAGGGAAATTAGACGCTCATTTCCCACTTGTCGTCTGGCAAACGGGCAGTGGTACACAGTCTAATATGAATATGAACGAAGTCTTAGCACGCCGTGGCAACGAATTATTAGAATCGTGGCGCGAAGAAGATCGTTTACATCCGAATGATGACATTAACAAATCACAAAGTTCTAACGATACTTTCCCGACAGCGCTACATGTCGCCGGTGTGATTGCTGTACAAGAACAACTACTACCAGCACTTGCAACATTAAAAGAAACTTTCGGTAAAAAGTCTAAAGATTTTATGGACATTATTAAAATCGGCCGTACGCATTTACAAGACGCAACGCCGCTTACGCTAGGCCAAGAAATTAGTGGTTGGCACCGTATGTTGGAAAAGACGGAAAAGATGATTTCGGATAGCGTAGAATCGATGAAAGAACTTGCAATTGGGGGAACCGCAGTGGGTACAGGGCTGAATGCACCTGCAGGATTCGGCGATAAAGTTGCCGAGGAAATTAGTAAAGCAGTCGGCATTGAATTCGTTTCAGCAGAGAACAAATTCCACTCCCTCACAAGTTATGATGAAATCGTATACGTACATGGTGCAATTAAAGCACTTGCAGCAGATGTGATGAAGATTGCCAATGATGTCCGTTGGTTGGCGAGCGGCCCACGTTCAGGGATTGGCGAAATTTCTATTCCAGAAAATGAGCCAGGCAGTTCAATTATGCCAGGGAAAGTAAACCCAACGCAAAGTGAAGCCATCACTATGGTT
>JARIDM010000066.1 GCA_029263945.1 Sporosarcina sp. | reverse complement strand
CACCTGCTGCTGCTTCTCCTGGTAAACCGATAGACAAGCTTTCATAATCCATTGACAATAACCGTATTTGATTATTCTCGATTACGCGATAAGATTCAATTACATCTGTTAAGTGGATCGAATGAACGTATCTAATTTGAAATTCTTTATCCTCTTTAATATTTATATAAAAGGATGCAGGGCTCTTTGTACGGGCTTCAGTAAATAGAAACACTTGCTTGATAGGCAGTAAAAAGAATACAAGGAATAAGGTTACCCCCAATGTAACCGCCAAAATAATTTTTGTATTCTTCATTTCCTGCTTCCTTCTTTCTTAAATCTAGATTTCTAAAAAATAAAGCGGGTGAAGCGTTGCGCCTCACCGCGCTTTTTCAATCTATTAGTTACTGTTATTTTCCGTTTACTTCATCAAAATATTTTTGTGCACCTGGGTGTACTTTAATGCCAATGCCGTCAAGACCCGTTTCAGCTTTAATATACTTTCCTTTATCGTGTGTTAACGACGGTGCATTATCATAAATTGCTTTTGTGATTTCATAGACAAGATCTTCTGGTAGTTCATTTTGAACGACGAGCATAGCCCCAACTGAAACAGCATTTGTATCAGCAGTTGAACCGTATGTGCCTGAAGGAATCACTTCTTTTGCATAGTATGGATATTTTTCAATTAACTCATCTGCTTTCGCATCTTCGATTGGAACAATAAACACTTTTGCAACTGCATTTAACGCTTCAACCGCACCAGTTGGCGTACCACCTGTTACGAATGCCGCATCAATTTGACCCGATTGAATACTATCTGTTGATTCCCCAAAATCTAAGTTTTGTGCATCAATGTCATCCATTGACAAACCATGGATTTCAAGCAATTGTTTTGCATTTGCTTCTGTACCTGAACCAATTGCCCCAACAGAAACTTTTTTCCCCTTTAAATCTTCAATCGAAGTGATGCCACTGTTTTCAACCGTCACAAGTTGAACTGTTTCTGGATAAAGTGAACCAATTGCAGAAACTTCATCAATGACTTCATCTTCAAACATTAACTCGCCTTCCGAAGCGTAGTAAGCGATGTCCGTTTGAACGAATGCCATTTCTGCTGCGCCTTCTTTAAGGTCGATCATATTTGCTGCAGAAGCTTGAGATACTTCAGCAGTTGTTTGAATGCCTGATTCTTTCGTAATAAAATCAGCAAACGACCCACCAAGTGGATAATAAGTTCCTTGTGCGCCACCTGTTAAAATACTTAAGTGGTCATAGTCTTCTTTTTTCGTTTCGCCTGCCTTCCCTCCATCACTTGAATTACAAGCTGAGAGTGCAAGCATAGCAATCAATGAAACCATTGCCAATAAACGTAGTTTCCCCTTTTTCAAAATAATTCCTCCCCTTAAATCGTATAATTTTAAAGCCTAATTTCTATATTAACATGAAAGCGTATACATATGCTAGTCCCTTAAGGTCTGACTTCTTTAGTAATTAGCTTAAACTAAAAAGCAGGAAAAACAGACTATTCTCCTGCTCGTAAAATAAACACTAGATTTTGATTTTATGTTGAAAACTTTAATTTTTCACTCATTCATTAAAACCATTCTTCTGCTTGGTCTTTCTCCTCGAGATCTCTACTTCTATGTGCAATTCTCGATGCAGCAGAAGCAGCAACACTTGCAACTAAATCGTCTAAGAACGTGTTGACGCTATTCCCTTTTTTCTGATCTAACGTATTAATAATACCAATTTTATTTTTATCTAAATGACCAAATGTCGTAACCGCAATTGAACCGTATGTAAATACAGCACCCAGCGCAATTGTTTCATCTACGCCGAATAACCCTTCATCAGATTCTACAATTTGCTGTAACGGTTGCGATAGTTTTCTTTGTTCTCCGAGTTCATCCAACTCAATCCCAACAAGAATTGCGTGTTGGAGCTCTCGTTTTTTCAAAACACTTTCTACGGATTCAATACAAATGTCCATCGTTAAGTCTTCGTTATAAGGCAGTTGCATCTCATAAACGATTTCTGCTATATCTTTTAGTTCTACACCTCTACGGATTAACGCTTCTTTTGTTGCTTGTTCAACGACCTTTGAGTGCACTACGTTTTTATGTCTATCCATTTTAAACATCCCCTTCTTAATTCTTCTTTCCGATTCACTACAACTATTATACCTGTTACACGTTATATGTTACAATTTTAGTACATATTTTATATAGGGAGGACTTTTTTTGAAGCAAGGTAAAATTGAAGAATTCACAATTCCAAGTAAAGAACTGGGTGAAGATGTACAAATTTTAATTCATCTTCCTTATAACTATACGCCACTTTATAAATATGAAGTTCTGTTTGTCTCAGACGGCAAAGATTATATACAATACGGCCGCACTGGACGCGTCATTGATGAACTTTTAGACGAGGGCGAGATTGAAAGCGTTATCTTTGTAGGCATCCCTTACAAGAGTGTTACTGAACGGAGACGTATGTATCATCCAGAAGGCGATAAACGCGAAGCTTATACACGCTTCCTCGCACATGAACTTGTTCCGTACATCGATGAAAACTATCCAACCTATCAAATCGGCGCTGGCAGAGGCCTGATGGGTGACTCTCTTGCAGCAACCATTTCGTTGTTAACTGCAGCAAAATATCCAAATATTTTTGGGAAAGTAATTCTCCATTCACCTTATGTAGATTCTCTTGTTTTAAATGCTGTTGATGCAGTTCAAGACACCGCTGCATTTTCCATCTATCACGTCATTGGAGAAGAAGAAACAGAAGTAAGCACACAAGTTGATGGCGTTCAAGACTTCTTAACGCCCAACCGAGAATTAAATAAATTAATTAAGAAAAAAGACTTCCAGTATTTTTATGAAGAATTCAAAGGAAATCACACTTGGAAGTATTGGCAACCCGATGTTAAACGAGCAATTGAAATGATTTATAGCCAATAATGACAGAAATCACAAAGTTCTGTTATAATAATACTCACATTCAAATCTTCAACAATCTTATAGGGAGGTTTTTTATATGAAATATGGCATTGTAGCATTTCCATCAAAAGAACTTCAAGATTTAGCAAACGGGTATCGAAAGCGATATGATCCACATTATGCAAAAATTACACCTCACATGACAATTAAAGGTGTTTTTGATGCAAATGAAAAAGAAATTGAAGATGTAGCTCGAAAAATTAAATCAGTAACAGAAAACCACGGTCCGTTTGAACTAACTGTTTCAAAAATTAGTTCTTTTGCGCCGATTACAAACGCAATTTACTTTAAAGCAGAAGAAAATGAGGCGTTACTAAACTTACACAAAGATTTAAACTATGATTTTTTCGGTAAACAGCCTGATTATGCTTTTGTCCCTCATATTACGATTGCACAAAAATTGTCTTCCGGTGAGCATGATGACATAATTGGCCAATTAAAGATGATCGGTGTCAACCACACTGAGACAATTAATCGTCTTCATCTTCTTTACCAACTTGAAGATGGATCATGGACTGTTTTTGAAACTTTCCGTCTTGAAGGAAATAAGTAAAACATGTTCCATGTAAAAATCACGTCAACCGAGCAAGAACGAGAAGATGCATTTTTCGTTAGAAAAAAAGTATTCGTTGAAGAACAAGGGGTCCCCTTAACACTTGAACTAGATGAGTTTGATAACACTGCTGACCACTTCGTTGTTTACACAGAAAACTCGCCCATTGGTGCAGGTAGAATTCGGGAAACACATCATGGAATTGGGAAGGTTGAACGTGTTTGCGTGCTCCCAGAATACCGAGGGAAGAACCTTGGTAAACTAGTCATGCAAGCACTTGAAGACCACGCTGTGACAAAGAATTTCCAAAAAGTTATCTTAAATGCTCAGTCTTACTCAATCCCTTTTTACGAAAAACTTGGTTATGTCACGACATCACCGGAATTTATGGACGCTGACATCCCACATCGCGCAATGGAGAAAACGATAAAACAATAAAAAATAGCTGAATCATCATTGCTCTTGGCAGATGACTTTCAGCTATTTTTTAAATGTTTAAAAAAGAAGCGCATGCCGCATAAAATGCAACACACACTTCTAACCAAACTTAATCGCTTATCTATCAAACATACGTATTTACTGAGAATCCTTTCCCAACAACTTGAGAAATTGCAGGTGATAATTTTACAGGGTTAGGGAAAATATAGCCGCTGTTTTCAGTACGTAACGGTTCACTTTTACGTTGCTCATTTTTCCGTCGCTCGTTATTTTTTTCTTGTTCATACTGTCTTCCCTGGTATGATTCTAACGTTTCTTCAAAGTCATCTATAAAATCTGTTTTAAATTTAATCGGTCTAACTCTATTTATTTTCGCAAAATTATACGGTTCCATAGCCAATCTATTTGCATATTGCTGAGATTGAACATTATTTACTGGTAGTATATAACCCATTTTCCTAACCTCCTCTATTATCCAACTATTCTCTTATTTTACTTCTAAGTTTAGTATACCCTATTTTACATAAGTTAAAACCTTTTTTTATGCTTTGTAAAAATTATCTTCCGAGCATATCTTCAATATCTTTAAAATTGACTGCCTTGCCATCATTAACAATTGACTGGACGAGTTCATCTTCCATATGCGCAGGAACATTTTTATTCGCGAGCTTGCCAACGTTTTTGATGATTTTTCTTACTTGCCGCTCGTCGCCGAAGTCAGCGTATTGAATCGCATTTGCGAGCGCAAAAACTTCTTCCATTGGTACACCTGTTTTAGACTCGATTTTTTTGAAAAAAGAATCGTTCATCCGTTACGCCCCTTTCTTATACAAAAGCACTGCCAACAATAATGAGCAAGATGAAGAGCACAACAATTAGAACAAATGTTGAACCGCCTCCAGATTCTCTTCCTCTTCCACCATAACCGCCACCATAAGGATTACATCCATACATAAAAACCCCTCCTTTCCCTTCTACATAATGTATGCAGAGAGGAAAAAAGGGGTTGGGACTATGACACATTTTTTGTTTTTGAATACGCAATTTAAACTTTTCCCTTAGACTTAAACAGAATCGCTGCGATAAAACCAAATAAAATCGCTGCACTAATGCCAGAACTTGTCACTTCAAACATACCTGTCAATACACCGACAAAACCATGCTTCTCAGCTTCACTCATCGCTCCGTGTGTTAATGAATTTCCAAAAGATGTAATGGGTATTGTGGCACCTGCTCCAGCAAAGTCGATCAACGGTTCATACCAACCAATACCATCTAAAATAGAACCACTCACCACAAGTATACAAAGTGTATGGGCTGGCGTTAACTTTGCGACATCAAACAAGATTTGACCAATGACACAAATAAGCCCCCCTACAATAAACGCTGTAATGAACATTGGTATCATTCAACTCACTCATTTCATTATTAATTCAACTGCATGTGCGATACACGGAATGCTATCCCCTTGTTGTGCGGACATTGGGGATAATAATGCACCTGTAGCTAGGAGCAAAACACGCTTGTACTCACCCATCATCATCTTTGTATACACATCTGAAAAATAAATAGCTGCCGAACAACCTGCGCCACTTGCACCAGATTGGAAGTCTTCATCGTCTCCGTAAAACGCTGCGCCTGCATCACGAAACTTAGTAGACGTCTTTATTCCTGCCTGTTCCAGGAGCTTTCTGTATATGTTAAAACCATTCTTCCCTAAATCCCCTGTCATAATGACATCATAATCACTTTCTTTGGTACCATGTCCTTCAAAATGGCGTTGAAGCGTATTGGCAGCTGCTGGTGCCATTGCAGCGCCCATATTTAATGGATCTGTCATACCTAAATCTATTGTCCGACCGATTGTGCCGCTTACAATGGCAGGATAACCAGTCTTATACGGAGTGACAGCAGCAATTCCTGTGGCCGTCACAGTCCACTGAGAGGTAAGTGGCTTTTGTGAGCCGTATTCTATCGGATACCGAAATTGACGTTCAATTGCATTGTGCTGACTTCCCGAACCTGCAATTGCGCATGTCGACATGCCTGCTTCTGTTAGTAACGCCGCAATGAGTAAGGAAGAAACAGACGTTGCACAAGCGGAAAAAAGACCAATATATGGCGTTTGTAATGAGGAAGCACAAAAATTTGAAGGCGTCATCTGATTCACAAGATCGCCGATTAAAAGAAAGTCAACATCACTTGGCAATAAATCTATTTTACTCAAAGCAATCATGCACGTTTCTTCAAACATTTTTGAGTGCCCCTGTTCATTTGTCGACAATTTGCTTCGCTCATCATCATAAATCTTGTCAAATCCTTCTGCAAAAGGACTTTTTCTTTCAAGCGGACCTCCCGTAACCCCCGTTGATGCAATAATTGGCATAGAAGCAAACGTCAGGAGCCCTTTCACTACCATGAAACAACACCTAACTTTACGAGAATTGTTTTAATGAGGGCGACTGCAAATGCAGAAACGACACCAAATAAAATGACTGATCCTGCCAACTTGAACATGTTTCCGCCAACACCCACAACATAGCCCTCAGATTTATGCTCAATTGCCGCAGAGACGACTGCATTGCTAAAACCTGTAATTGGCACGGACGCACCAGCGCCACCAAACTGGGAGATTTTTTTGTATTGGCCAAACCCTGTTAATAACATGGCGAAAAAAACCATTGTAGCGACAGTAGGATTACTTGAAGTACGCTCTGTAAAATCAAAAAATGTCATATAGAAAAGAGAAACTGCCTGTCCGATTAAACAAATTGTTCCCCCTGTTATAAAAGCAGTGATCATATTGCGTAAAATTGGCGGTTTAGGAGATATAGATTCTTCTAACGCTGCATATTTTTTTTCATCCATTACGTCTCCTCCCTTAATAATTTTTTTAACTTCTCAAGCTGTTTAGTTAACTTTTCCTTATCGTCTTCTTCTAATAGTTTTGTCGTTTCTCGAAATATCTTTAAATCTGCAGATACAGTCACGTCTAATTCAGGATACTTATCTTCTAGCGCACTTCGTATGTCTTTTTCAATTTTTTCTTTATTGAATCTCGAAAATGTCTTTAAGTTTAATCCAGAAATAAGATCCTGATTATGAAATACTGCCACTGCCTGGAGTAGTTTCGGATTTGCTAAGATGACTTCTTCTATCTTCCTAGCGTCTGCTTCTGTATCGTTATGAATTTGAATCGTCGTCTCAGCTCCTGTACAAGCCGATAGCAGCAAAATCAGCAGTAAAATTAACATAAGATAAAAACGAATGCTTCGGATAGGCTTTGCCTCCTTTTAATTAGAGTATGCCTATCAAATCGCTCTTTTATTCAAAACTAATTGAAGCGCCCTGTCACTTACTCTCACATTGCATAAAGTATTAAGAACTGAGAAAAGGAGGTGGAATTAATGGGATGTGGAAAAGGTGATCACGTGAGTGGTTCAAAAAATTGTATTTGTGAAGTGGTTCGTGCCATTAAAGATATCCAGGACGTAGGCGCTGATGAGGAATGTAACGGATGTACGACAAGTTGTTTTATGGAACCGCTTGGCGGCATTGTGAGTCCAGCACGTCGAAACCCGATTGACACGCGTGTATTTATGTTACTCACAAAAAATGGTGATCCGTTCAAAGCTTTCTATCGCGACAATGATTGCCCAGATACGGATTGTTATTCAGTCTATTTCCGTGTAGAAGAGGTCTTTGGTAACTGCTGTGCAACGCTAAGAGTACTAGAACCCCGTTTAAAGAATGGAAACGAAGTAAACTTACTCGATGGGTCCAAAACTACAATTGATCTGAGTAAAATTTGTTCTGTACGAAAGTATAGAGCAACAGAAAGCTGTCTAACAGTCGATTTAACTTGTTTCTGTGGCGTACAATGTATCGATGATGTATTCCTAGACATTTGCTAAACAAGTGCTAATTCGTTCTACAATGCCAGAGCTGCTAGGAGGGACGCGTTCCTTCTAGCAGCTCCTTTTTTAATTCGACCAATTTCATACTAGGTTTTAATGCGACATCGTTGCAAAATAAGGCCATGACAAAATTGATGCTATCGACTCGACGATTTCCAACAAAAAAAAACGAAGAACTGAAAAATCAGTTCTCCGGTAAAGTTTGGCCGCGCCATAAAATATCTTTTATTTGATTTAAGTCGACCGTTACTTCTTTTTCTTTGTTGCCATCGGTTTCAATGGTGATGGTTTGATCGATCACCTTCCCAACATTGCCTTTAATTTCTTCTGTGGCGAGGACAAACGTTAATCCTTGATAAACTCTTTGCCCAATGGAGGAACGAAGCTTTTCTACTTTCTTTAAAATAGACGCATCTACTTCTTGGAAGCTACTTGGCGTTTCCTCTTCTGCTACCAATTCAACTTCTTCGGAAAATATCGATGTACTTTCCTCCCCCACAACTGAAACTTTTTCATAAACGGGTGGGCTGCTAACAAACATTAACGGAACAGGTCTTGACATAATACGCACATCCTTTTTCAACAGTATATGCGTACGTCCCTATGCCTAGTTGGGCAAACCTTATCCCTTACAAATCGCTAATGAATAATGTAGCCAATCCTAAATAGATGAGCGTACTCAACAAGTCATTAAGTGTTGTGATAAAAGGACCTGAAGCTACAGCAGGGTCTACTTTCATTTTGTGCATAAACAAAGGGATGAATGACCCTGAAATCGTTGCAACAAAGATTGAAACGAGAATGGCTGCGCCGACAAGTAACCCTAAAAGAAATTCTTGTTTCCAAACGTAAATTAGGCCTACCACAAAAATGGCACAGATAAATCCTGTCATCAATCCTGTTCCTGCTTCTCTAATGAGCAATTTAACTTTGCTTTCCTCTTCAATATCTCGCGTTGCAATTCCTCTTACAGCAACGGCAAGTGCCTGCGTTCCACTATTTCCAGCTGTACCCGCAATTAAGGGAATAAATGCAGCTAACAGTGCAACTTTTTCAATTGTTGATTCAAAAAAACCAATTAAATTTGCTGTTAACATCCCGAGGACAAGTAGTATAAGAAGCCATGGCAGACGCTTTTTCGCAGCAGAAAATGAGTTTTTATCAAACGTATTCATATCTGAAACTGCAGCAAGTTTAGAGTAGTCATCAGAAGCTTCTTCATCGAGCACGTCAATAATATCATCGACGGTAATAATCCCTAGGATATGTTGTTGAAAGTCAACAACTGGTACAGCTAAGAAGTTGTAGTCTTTAATTGTTCTTGCAACATCTTCTTGGTCGTCGCTCACAAGTACACTTACGACACGGTCATTCATAATTGAATGGATCAACGTATCTTCATGCGCAATAATTAAATCACGTAAAGAAACAACCCCTGTGAGTCGCTCATCTTCATCCACAACAAATAAATAGTAAATGGTTTCTGCTTTAGGTGCTTCATTACGCAAAATTGTCATTGCGGAACGGACTGTAGAATCTTGAGGGATTACAACAAACTCTGTCGTCATGATCGAACCCGCTGTAAACTCTTCATAATGGAGAAGCGCTTTAATTTCATCCGCCGCTTCTTGGTCCATTAAAGTTAAGTAACTGACAACCTGAGCCTTGTCTAATTCATTTAAGACATCGACCGCGTTATCTGCGAACATATTTGCGAACATATCCGCTGCATAAGTTGCATCCATCTCATCTAGGAATCTTTTATAGTCATCATCGTCAATTTCACTTAGTTCAAATATTTCCGCCATTTCTTTAGGTGATAAATAATGATAAATAATTGCCCTTAATTTCTTGCCAACCTTTTTATAAAAAAGTGCTCGATCGTAAGGATGAAGTTGCAAAAACTCTTCCCTAAAAAGCGTTAAACTTCCATTTTCCAACAATAATATTAATTCACTTTCATCATAAACGACTTCTTCAGTTTCATCTTGTTTATGAACCATACTGCACCTTCCTTTCACAAAAATTGTTTTACCGGGTACAGTTAAAAGACTTCTACTTGCACGATGTTTTTATTCCCCGGGAAATTATGTTCCCCTTATTGTTGTTCATTGTAACCTTTTATGAATACTTTATAACCAGTTGAATTGTTATTTAAACTAAAAGCTGTTTCATGTCCGCTGGAAGTGGACAGGTAAACAACTTTTCTTCTCCTGTTATCGGATGTCTGAAAGCCAATACTGCACAATGAAGCGCCTGTCTCTTTATGAATTGCTGTGTGCCTCCGTATAAGTCGTCACCCACGAGTGGATAACCTGCCCAACACATATGGGCACGTATTTGATGTGTACGTCCTGTATGTAACACAAGA
Organism: Sporosarcina sp.; assembly: GCA_029263945.1. Taxonomy (GTDB): domain Bacteria; phylum Bacillota; class Bacilli; order Bacillales_A; family Planococcaceae; genus Sporosarcina. The sequence continues at coordinate 21,783 of JARIDM010000066.1, read as the reverse complement.
GACACGCTTGTGTACTTACGTCCTGTTTTTATAAAACGATTTAAAACTCGAACGTCTGTACGTGCTTCTTTGCCGTCATCTCGAACGATTCTTTCGATAATACTGCCATCTTTTCTACCGATTTTTTCATTTATGACGAATTCCGCCTGCGTAACATGTCCTTCAACAACGGCTTCATATTGCCTGAAAAAATCAGCTTGTTTCATTTGCTTACTGAGTAAGTGATGCACATGTCGATTTTTCGCAATACATAAAAGCCCTGATGTATTTAAGTCTAACCTTGTCACAACATGCACAGTTGAAGGTATCCCTTCACGTAAAAACTTAGCAGCCGCAAAATTCGCCGTTGTTCCCAACCGATGATTAAGCGAAGGAATCGTGCTTTGCCCCGCAGGTTTATTGACAATTAAAATAGCTTCATCTTCGTATATCACCTTTAAAGGACCATTTTCTGGAATTAGTCCTTCACTTAATTCTTCTTTAGGAAATATAACTTCCACTTTATCGCCTTTCGACAGCATAAAACGAACGTCTCTTTCTATCTCATTGACCGTTAAAAGACCTCCGCTATATTTCGTTGCGGTTAAGGTTCGTTTAGAAATGTCATTTTTCGCCAGAAACTCACGTAAGTTAATTTGCTCGTCGGAAACGATATAGGATAAGCGAAATCTTTTATCCTGAAACGTAGATTTATTCATTTTTATCTATAAATGAATCTTTAACACGACGCCAAAACGGGAATGGACGGAATCTTGCAAATCGCACTCTTTCTTCTGATACTTTATATTCAATAGACTTTACGTCTTTATGCAATAACTGCAAGTGATCGATTGTCACCATAAAGTCAGGTCCTTTAACTGGTTTCAACACACATTTATGATGTGCTGGTAAAATAAGTGGTGAACCGACTGTTCGAAATACGCGGTTATTAATGGAGGCCATCTCCGTCAATTGCATGGACGGTAAAGAAGGGTGAACGACAGCCCCACCTAGCGCTTTACTATAGGCTGTTGAACCTGATGGCGTTGACATCACAAGGCCATCTCCTCGAAAACGTTCGAAGTGATTGTGATTCAACTCGACATCCATCACCAAGGTTACTTCGGGTGACTTCACAGAGGACTCATTTAATGCCAAATAAAGCGAACTCTCTTTCTTCTCTCGATAATTGATCGTGACATCCAGTAATGGATATTCGATGACATCATATTCTTTACGCGCAATTGAAATCACAAGTTTTTCTAATTCTGATGGTTTCCAATCCGCATAAAATCCAAGATGTCCAGTATGAATCCCAACAAATGCAGTTTCTTTTAAACGGTAACTATACTTATGAAATGCATGAAGCAAAGTCCCATCTCCACCAATTGACAAAACAATATCTGGCTCTTCTCTATCTTGAACCAATCCAAATCCATTTAAATAATCCATGGCTTCATCCATCAGCTGATTAGATAATTTATCATTTCGTGATTGAATTGCATACTTCATCATACTTTGCCACCCCTTTTCTTAGGAGAACTGTATCGCCTTGTCGCCGTTTCTTTAAACGCACTAAAGTATTTCTGTGCATCTTGAATTTCATCCCGTATTAAAGACATTTCCTCATCCAAACGAAATGCTGCTTCCGCTGCCCGTTCAAGTCGTAAGTTTATCTCTTCAGGCAGTTCACCTTCATATTTATAATTCAATGAGTGTTCAATGGAAGCCCAAAAGTTCATCGCTAAAGTTCTGATTTGAATCTCCGCTAAAATCCATTTCTCCCCTGAAATTGTTTGTACGGGATAATTAATAATCATATGATAAGAACGATAACCACTCGCTTTTTTATTGGATATGTAATCTCGTTCTTCCATAATAATGATATCTTTACGTTCTCTTATAATTTCAACAACCGCTACGATATCATCTACAAACTGACACATAATTCGTAAACCCGCAATATCGGGGATTTCAGTTGCCAATTCCGATGACGGAACAAAAGGAACATTTTTCTCAAGTGTTTTGTCGTAGATACTCGCAAGCGGCTTAACGCGTCCAGTCACAAATTCTACAGGACTATGTATATCCGCTAATAAATATTGGGAACGAATTCCTCTAAGTTTCATTTTCAACTCGCCTACCGCTTGTTTATAAGGTTCTAGAAATTGATTCCATTGGGACATATGTTTCCCTCCTTACCGTAATCCACTTTTCAGGCAGACAGAAAAACTTCTTCTTATCTGTTATTCCCTTCTTTATTAAATGTAAGCATCTAAAATTCTATATGTATAGTTTACCATAAGGGATGATCTCTTGCAGTTCGAAAAATGCGGTTTTAGTCTTTATATAGTATACTAGAAGTAAGCGTTAATAAAACAATCCGATATATAAATTTATTCCAACTAAGTCAATTTCACAAAGACTTTCATCTGCTAGAACGGTGAAAGTATCATTAGAAAGGTGTGATTCATATAGATGCTCAAAACTTACGTCTATTAATGGAAATTAACTCCCTGCAATCATTTGGTGCTGTTCAGTCTTACGGTCAACAAGAAGGCGCTTCTTCATCGATGTTTACAAGCATGCTAAACGAGATTCTGGGGCAATCTTCTTCCTACAGCAACGTAAATCCAGAAACATTAGGAAGTCAAAATTTACAATACGGGGGTCTAAACCAAGTATTTATCCCATCAACACTATCCGCGGCACTAACATTAGCAAACCAAAATACCGGACCCTCTCAAACACAAAGTCAGCCCTTGTCAAAAGATTATGGGCAGCTCATTAAACAAGCTGCCACTAAATTTGATATTCCAGAGCGCTTGCTGTCTTCGATCATTAAACATGAGTCGAACTTTAATAGTAACGCAGTAAGTCATGCAGGCGCTCAAGGACTTATGCAATTGATGCCTGGAACCGCAAAGTTTCTCGGTGTCAAAAATAGTTTCGATCCTGAACAGAATATAACGGGCGGTGCGCGTTATATTCGACAAATGCTCAACCAATTTGACGGCAGTATTGAAATGGCGCTTGCCGCATACAATGCAGGACCTGGGAACGTCAAAAAACATGGGGGCATTCCGCCATTCAAAGAAACTCAAAACTATGTCAAAAAAGTACTTAACACTTATAATACCTAACGTTATCATGTGGGTGCCCCTTTACTCGAAAGCGGTTTGTTTGAGAAAATAACATCTCGTTGGTAGAATATGAGTACAGTCAGAACAAAGGAGACAAAAAACATGACTCGAAAACCTTTGATTCCATATGAGGAGATTGGTGCTGAAAAGTTATCAGAACTTATCGATTTATTTTACTCAAAAGTGGCCGTCCATCCTGATTTACACCCTATATTCCCGGATGACCTGACAGAAACTGCTCGTAAACAAAAACAATTTATGACTCAATATTTAGGCGGACCAAACTTATATAGCAACGAACATGGACACCCCATGATGAAAGCGCGACATATGCCATTTCCAATTACCCCTAAGCGGGCTGAGGCATGGCTTTCGTGTATGAATAGTGCAATGGATGAAGTCGACTTAGACGAACAGATTCGTGCATTTTTCTTTAAAAGACTTGTTTTAACTGCCAAGCATATGGTGAACAAGGAGGGTATTGAATGATTCCGCATGCATTAATTGAGGATTCGGTGATCCCTTATTTAGAAACAAGACCCATAGAATTATATGTATTTGTTGACCCAACCTGTGATGATTGTTGGTTTTTACAACCCATCCTTCGTAGACTACAAGTAGACTACGAACGTTATTTTACACTTCGCGTTATTTTACGAACATCGCTACCTACAATGAACACACCTTGTTTAAGCGATCAAAATGAGGAAGAAACATGCGGTAAATCACATGCTTCTTTTCCATCTATTGCGATAAAAGCTGCGGAATTTCAAGGAAAGCGTGCTGGATTGAGATTTCTATCCAAAATATTCGAGTATTCCTTCTTGAAATCCGAAAACGTTTCTTCTTTTTCAGTACTCGTTGAAATCGCAGAATCACTCGCACTTGATGTAGAGGAGTTTATAAAAGACTTTTCATCAAAAAATGTGCATCGCTCCTTACAAATCGATTTGTATATGGCGAAAGAGATGGAAGTCGATCAAGCACCAACCTTTGTTTTCTTTAATGAAAACATTGAAGACGAAGGACTTAAAGTGAGTGGATTGTATTCATATGATGTCTACGAACAAATTCTGGAAGAACTTGTCGGTCAGACCATTTCTCCAGATTCCCCCCCACCACTAGAAAGTCTATTTGGTAGATTTGACACGCTTGCAACGAAAGAAATTGCTGAAATCTACAGAATTCCTGAAAAGTCTGCAGAACGTGAATTAAAAAAACGACTTTTACAACAAAATGTTGAACGATTGTCTTTCCAAGATACGACTTTATGGCGTAAAAAGATGGTTTAACTAAATGATTAAAGCGATTCATTTGTCTAACGACTCATGAATCGCTTTTTTGTTTCAAAGTAATTTTTCATTATTTTCGGCAATGTCATCAGGATAAAATGGAAGTGACGATACGCGATAGAGTAGTTTCACGTGGAGATAAAAAACGAAAAGAGCATTCAATCCTGGGGGGGATCTGAATGCTCTTTTTCAAAGGGAATGGGAGAAATGTTCACGTTCAAACAAAAGGGGTGTATGTTTGTTATGTGATTTATTTCACATCTTTACTTTATCATGAAATAATAGTTACAGCAAACATTCACAATGAATGTAACCTAATTGACATATTTCTTATTCATATACCAGACACATTTATAAAGCAGAAAGAAGCTGCTCCTGAAAGTAATTTACCCTTAACTTTCAGAACAGCTTCTTTATATGTGGTGATCGATTAAAGCGCTTATTGTTTTAACAGAAGGGCTTCCAGTTCATTTAATTTCTCTTCAAATACTCGACAAGCTTCTTCTATAGGTGCTGCGCTTGTCATATCAACGCCTTCTTTTTTCAACACTTCTATCGGATAATCAGAGCAACCTGCTTTTAGGAAATTACCAATATAACGATCAACTGCTGGTTCTCCTTCAGTTAAGATCTGATTGCTTAACGCAACTGCCGCACTGTATCCTGTTGCGTATTGGTACACATAATAATTATAGTAGAAATGTGGAATTCTCGCCCATTCCAAACCAATTTCTTCATCAATAACTAAATCCTCACCAAAGTATTTCTTATTTAACGCATAGTACTCTTCGGTAAGTTTCTCAGCAGTTAAAGCGACACCTTCTTGGTCTAACTGATGGATTAAGTGCTCAAACTCAGCAAACATTGTTTGACGGAATACAGTGCCCCGGAATCCATCAAGCCAATAGTTCAATAAATAAATTCTTTGTTGTTCGTCTTCAATTGTTTTTAATAAATGCTCATTTAGGAGCGCTTCATTTACTGTAGATGCTACTTCTGCCACAAAAATAGAATACCCACTATAAACGTAAGGTTGGTTTTTACGTGAATAATAACTATGCACACTATGCCCAAATTCATGTGCCAATGTAAATAGATTGCTCGCATTGTCCTGCCAGTTCATAAGAATATATGGATTTGTACCAAACGCACCAGAAGAATAAGCACCTGATCGTTTTCCAACGTTTTCACGAACATCTACCCAGCGGTTATCAAGCCCTTCTTTAACAATGGACACATACTCTTCACCCATTGGATGAAAGCTTTCTAGCATAGTTTCTGAAGCTTTTTCATAGGTGTAAGTCATGTCTACATCTTTCACTAGTGGCGCATACATATCCCACATATGGAGTTCATCTAATTCAAAAACTTTTTTGCGTAACGCAACATAGCGCTGCAATAAATGAACGTTTTTATTAATGGTATTCACTAAGTTTTCATACACTTGTTCAGGAATATGATTCGCTGCCATCGCTGCTTCACGTGCAGATGAATAATTGCGAATTTGCGCTTTCACATTATGGTCTTTTACAGCACCTGAAAGTGTTGATGCAAATGTATTTTGAAATTCGCCATACTTTGCGTACATTGCTTTAAAAGCTTCTTCTCGCACACTAGGCTTATCACTTTCAAGGAAACCAACATAACGACCATGTGACAATTCCACTTCTTCCCCATCGTCATTTTTGACCTTTGGAAAAGTTAAATCAGCATTATTCAGCATGCTGAATGTTTCCGATGATTTTCCTGTCACTTCAGATAGTTGTGCAAGCAATGCTTCTTGCTGCGCTGGCAACACATGTGGACGTTGCTTACTAATCTCTTCAAATTCTTGTTTGTATAATTGAAGTCCTTCATTTTCTTGCACCCAGCCATTTAGTTTTTCTTCCTCAATTTCGAGTAGCTCAGGTAAGAAATAGGCGAGCGCTGTTGATACTTTCACAAAAAGCGTACGGACTCGGCTATCCATCGCTTGATAAAAACTATTTGTCGTATCCTGATCTGTTTTTAAATGCGCATACGTATGCAAACGATGTAAACGTTCAGATAGCTGATCACGATAAGTGAGTGCTTCAAGTAGTAATTCAGGACTGTTTGCAAGTTTTCCTTTATAGGCTTCCCCTTTTTCGGAGAACTCTTCTACTTCATTATAATATTGTTCCCAAGCATCATCTGTCGCGAATATATCTTCAAGACGCCACGTTTCTTCCACCTTAACTTCATCTCGTGTAAGCATCTTATTGTTAGATTGAGCTGACATGATTATATCCCCCTTTAGTCTTTACTTCGAGCATCGAACTATTTACATTTTCTCAATTTTCACATCACTTTGCAAGGAATGTGCTAGAAGAGAGGCAACTATTTTTTCCTCTTTAATATTTATAGTCTTGTCCCATGAATTTATGCCAATTGACAATAGAAAACCTCTATAACTCATACACGCATCTATTAATCGTTCGTAGGGTCTATCGAAAGTTTTCAAGAAATTTTTAATTTCTTTTTTGCACATAAATTGAACGCTTTTTTGTTCTCGTTTTATATAATATATAAATGCCAATTGCCATTCGCAGGGATGTTCCACAAAAGGATTTTGAAAAGGAATAGGGACACCAATCCAATTGGGAAGATCTCTGGCATTCGTTCGTAATTCATAGCATTTCCTTAAAAAAGGATGATTAATCCCCCTTCTGTTTCTAAAAATGACACCATGTAAAAAAGCCTGCCGCATCTGTTTGAAGATACGGAAATAAACTTGAGTATCCGAACTTGTAGGAAATTTTGGTCGAGCAAAGGGAAAAGTTTGTTTGGCGATTGGTAACGTTCGATGCACCCCAATATACTGCCTGCCCAACACATGCTGAAGGGTCGAAAAGTAATGGAAGGATTGGTGCTGAGGATCGTAAGTGAGTAACACAAGGCCTTCTGGGGAAATGTTCGTAAAAAACTGTTCTTCAAACTTTGAAAAATGTATTTTCTGAACACCTTGAGGGATTTTCTTTAGTTTTTCGGGTGTGTGTAATATCCAGATGGGCTTCATATTCGCATTTATAAATCCCATCGTTCTCTTTTGAATTTGGGGAATTGAAATGACACTACATTGAAACTCAATCGGATATAACCGATTCGCTTTTTCTACGAGTAAATCTGGTCGCTGCGCAATTTCTTTAAAGTATGGTTCTAATTCTACCTTTTCTGTTACTTGGTTAAGTAAATGATACAAATGCGCTTTACCCAATAAATGTTGTTCCGATTCTCCTTCAGAAAATGAAGCTGAACATGATGTATTCGACTTATGAGAAAAATGAGGAATCATGATATCTCCTACTTTTAACAAGACTTCTTCTTGGCATTGTGGACAAAAGAATTCTGTCGATTTTCGCCAAGTTCTGAGTTCTTCTTTTTTCATTTTATACGAAAGCGTAATAAGTGTTCCTTCTTTTAATTTCGCAGTCAGTATGTCGACCCCCTCCTTATTCCTAATAGTAAGATAATTACAAAAAGAATGCAACTCCGTTTTCGAATCAATTTGAACTTTATTCTATCACACAAAATATCCGAAAAATGTTAGTCTACACTGCAGTGGTCCGCTCAGAACGAAAATCAGCATGTTGATATATCCATAAAAAAAAGACGTTAGTAAAATCCCATCCCTTTCTCCTATTTCCTGGAGACAGGGATTTCTTTTACCAACGTCATTTATTATAGAACCAAAACCGCTTAAATTCGTGTTTTATAGGATTAAAAATATTTTTCAATTTGAGTGAAAACATCTTTTTCAAATATAAGATTACCGTATTCTTTAAGAAGGTGAATCGTCTTTTTTGAAGGATGACCAAATTCACTAAGCACACTGAACATATTTGTTTTATCATGATTATCCATCAGATCTTCATCATAAACAACATGTAAATAGAACTTGTTTTCATATGAATAGAGTGAAGTCTGTGCCTCATATCCATGCATTCTACTCGAGGTGCGAATTACATCTTCAAAATCTGGAAAACTAAACGTATTTTCAACCCATTCAGCGCTCGCTTCTAAGCCTTCGGTAATCATGTTCTCGAGATCATGATAACTTTCAATATTGGGTTGCTGCAGCATTCTTCTTGGATCGTCATCATCGAACGGTGAGTCGCCTAATTGTCCATCTCCTGGCATTGCACGTGTTACAGTCACTTCTATACCTTCATTTTTTGCATGAACTTGAATCCACAAAGGACCTTCTACAGTAAACTCATCTTCTTCGTTAATCTCATCCATCATATTCCAAAAAAGTTCTTCACTTTTCTCACGGTTATTCCACACTTCTTCCCGTGAAAAACCACGTTCCTCAATGTCTATATATGAAAGAAAAAACTTAACAGTGTCTTCATTAATCCGTTCTATTTCCATCCCTATCTCTCCCTTCCTATTAATATAGGATTTGTTTCAGTTCCTTGTATATATGAATGTATTCACCCTACAATGCCTTATAAGTATTATATGACCGTTCACTTAGTTTTGTAAGGGTTCTCTCCATAAATTATAGTTTGCATAGTAGAAACTATTCTAGAGAACATTCATCAAGAAAGCAAGGGAATGAGAAAAGCCAATAGGTTAACGGCATCTTCCAATGTCCCCCTATCAGCTTACTATTACATTATCTTAGTTAACCATACGACGTGCTTCAAGTAACTGATATGCCCTTACTTTTCGTGGTAGGAAGCGACGAATTTCATCTTCGTTGTAACCTACTTGAAGTCTCTTCTCATCTAAAATGATTGGACGTCTTAATAATCCTGGGTGCTCCTGGATTAATTCGTAAAGACGTTGTAAGGGAAGACTTTCTACATCTACATTTAATTTTTGGTAAATCTTAGATCGTGTTGAAATGATTTCATCTGTACCGTCTTCGGTCATGCGAAGGATTTCTTTTATTTCATCGATATTTAAAGGTTCAGAAAATATGTTTCGTTCCGTATACGAAATTTCGTGTTCCTCCAACCATGCTTTTGCTTTTCTGCATGACGTACAGCTTGGTGACGTAAATAATGTAACCATCATAACGCTGACACTTCCTTTCAATTCGGTTCGTTCTTATTTTTTATACTAAACTAAATTAGAATTATTTTAAATTACAATCCCTACTAACAGTATACACAATATAACCATTGAAGAAAACACCTTTTACGAATAACTTTAAAAATAATGACATATCGTCACATTTCCGCAATAAGTCATGAGTCCCTTCCGTTTAGAATGTGTTTTCCCAAGTTGTATTTCACTGTAGTACTGTTATACCCTTCACGAACTAAAATTAAACATGCATTTCAAATCTTTTTTCACATTCTCATTTAGCCATTTGCATTGAAAAAAAATTACGAACCTAATACTTATAGTACGATTTGAAAACAAAAAAGTTTCATACACTGTTGAAAACCTCATTTTATCATTCAAAATAGGGGTTATGGTTTATAATTCACACCAGTTGTATACGTATTTCCGGCATTCCATAGAAGGTATTCATTAATCCCTTGTTCATTCAATGCTTTAATTTGTGCTTCAACTTCATTTTTACCATAACGAATATAGTTGCCAGAACCGAGCCATGAAGCACTAAAGTCTTGTAGCCAAGGTCTAGATACTGGTTTCTGGTCAAGTTTACCAAGTACACCATTTTCAACTTTCGCGTATTCCGATACAATTTTATAAGGTTCTAAGTCTGGCTTAGCAACTCCGAAATAAGATGTCCAATGACTTGGGTAAATCATCGAAGAAATCACATCCACATTCTCAGAGATTTTCGAAAAGTTTTGTCCAATTCCTGGCGCTTCATCTAATGTTGCGGCGTATCCGAATATATCAACGGAAACCTCAACACCATAAGGCTTTAATTGTTCTCTTGCATAAGCAACGAAATCCGTCACTGCTTCTACTCTTCGTTGTACCGGATCTAAGTCTGATTCCGCATAGGATTCATAATCATAGCCAAGTGAATCATGGCGGTTCTCAAAACCTTCTGGGAAACGCACATAGTCAAATTGAATCTCTTGGAAGCCCATCTTCGCCGCCTCAATTGCAATGTTCACATTATGATCCCAAACTTCTTTCATAAATGGGTTAACAAATGCTTCACCTCTGCGATTCTTCCAAATTTTCCCGTTATCTGTAAATGACAATTCAGGTCGTTTTTCTGCAAGCACACTATCTTTAAAAACGACAATTCTTCCGATCGGATAAATTTGTTTTTCTTCTAATTTTTTCAACATTGCTTGTGGATCTTTTATATACGGCTGACCAATATCCATAGCATGAAGCGCTGAATCTTCAGTCGGCATATAAGTAAGATACCCAAAATCATCTTTAATATCGATCACCATTGCATTTAAATCCGTTGAATCTAATAAGTTTACTAGCTTATCAAAGCGAGCGCCTCCAGCGGAATGCCCAGTAACATAGATTCCCCGAACTGCATCTGGATATTCAAAGGTAAGACCAGAGTCATATCTAAAAAGTGTTGATGTTGAGACACTATGTTTATCTATCGCTTCGAAACTATATGTACGTGCAGCAAAGTCTTCTGTTGTTTGGTTTTCTTTCGCGTATGTGTTCATTGGCATTGTTAATCCCGCTGTAATAACAGCAGCCAATGCGTATTTTTTCCATTTCATTTCGACAACATCCTTCCTATTTCTCTCTTATTTTAACAGGGGTAGGATTCGAATGAAAGGAAAATCTAGATATTCATTCTTGCAACTCTTAACACGACAGATTATAATATAGAAAATGTACAGATTTTTATTAAATTAGAAATTAAACGTACTTCAGTCAATTTCATATTGAACGGCAGTGACGGAAAAAGTAAATCCAGTAGAGGTTACCAGAGAGTCTGCAGCGGTGTGAGCAGATAACCTTTTGGATTGAATTGGGTTCCCGAGCTTAACAACGAAAAGGAACTATCTTTCCTTCAACCTTGTTACGTATCTCCGCGTTACGGAGCTTGAGAGGCCTTCGGGCAATTCGGGTGGTACCGCGGTTGAATAGACATCAGTCGTCCCTTTTTATAGGGACGACTGATGTTTTTTTATGTAGATTTATTAATGGAATCAATATCATAATGACCTTAGCCTGCGACAACAACGCAGCAGATGGTTCGGGAATAGTTTAACCCGACGCTATGTTGTGGTGGCGTCGCAACAAAACCCTATTATGAATTTGATTAAATGAGGAGGAAATTTTTATGAAAACTATTTTTTCAGGCGTACAACCAACTGGAACAGTCACACTCGGAAACTATATCGGTGCATTTCGTCAATTTACAGAACTTCAACATGAATACAATTGTCACTTTTGTATCGTCGATCAACATGCCATTACGATGCGACAAGATCCAAAGGAATTACAGAAAACCATTCGTGCTCTCGCTGCACTTTACGTCGCAAGTGGGATTGATCCTGAAAAAGCGGTTCTTTTCATTCAATCCGAAGTTCCAGCGCACGCACAAGCAGGCTGGTTAATGCAGTCTATTTCTTATATAGGTGAACTTGAGCGCATGACGCAGTTTAAAGACAAATCAGACGGCCAAGAGGGCGTTTCATCCGCACTGCTAACTTATCCACCGCTTATGGCAGCTGATATTGTTCTTTACAATACAGATATCGTCCCAGTCGGCGATGACCAAACGCAACACATGGAACTCACTAGAACACTCGCTGAACGATTTAACAGCCGTTACGGCAAGACCTTGAAAATCCCAGAAATTCGCGTGCCTAAAACTGGTGCACGCATTAAGTCGCTCCAAGAACCTACAAGAAAAATGAGTAAGTCTGACCCAAATAAAAAAGCGACAATTTCATTATTAGACACACCTAAAGAAATTGAGAAAAAATTAAAAAGTGCAGTAACAGATTCAGAAGGAATTGTTTTATTCGATGAGACAAATAAACCAGGCGTCTCTAATTTACTTGCGATTGAATCTGCGATGAGTGGGGCGACGATTGATGAAGTTGTTCAAAAATACGACGGCCTCAAATACGGTGACTTTAAAGCAGGTGTCGCTGAAGCTGTCATTAGCCATCTTTCACCCATCCAAGAAAATTATTATAACTTAATTGAATCGGCGAAACTCGATACGATTTTAGATGAAGGTGCCCAAAAAGCAAATATCGTTGCTTCTGCTACCCTGAAGAGAATGGAAAACGCGATGGGGCTCGGTAGAAAACGGTAATCATTAAAAGAATGGCAGACGCAATAAACGTTGCAAAATCTGCCGTACGCACAATAAAATAAAACACCTGGTTCCATTCATATCCTAGTGTTCGATAATTAAAATAGAAGATAATCTGTGCCGTACTCATTACCAAGAGTCCATAACTGATGAGAAAAATAAAAAAGCGTGTCAAGCCACCTCGTCCTTTACCTTTTCCATTATGATATGAACAAGCCCCCTTTTTTAGACATTAGGGGGCTTTTGTTGTTTTGATTTAAAAAAACGTCCCACCGAAGTGAGACGCCAATTTTCCCTTATACTTTCTTGAAGATTAAGCATGCGTTATGGCCACCAAAACCGAGTGAATTACTCATTGCATATTCAATCGCAACTTTACGCGCAGCATTCGGAACGCAATCCAGATCACATTCGTCGTCTGCTGTTTCATAATTCATTGTGGGTGGTAAAATCCCTTCTTGCAATGCTTTCGCTGTGAATATTGCTTCGAGTCCACCTGCCGCACCTAAAAGATGCCCAGTCATCGATTTCGTTGAGCTAATCGCAAGCTTGTAGGCATGTTCTCCAAATACCGTCTTTGCAGCCATTGTTTCAAATTGGTCATTATACGGCGTACTCGTACCATGTGCATTAATATAATCAATCTGACTTGGGTCAATGCCACTTTGGTCAAGTGCTTGTTGCATCGCACGCGCAGCGCCTTCTCCCTCTGGTGCTGGTGCTGTAATATGATGCGCATCTCCTGTTGCACCGTACCCGATCACCTCTGCATAGATTTTCGCCCCGCGAGCGACGGCATGCTCATATTCCTCAAGGATGACAATTCCAGCGCCTTCTCCAATGACAAATCCATCACGGTTTGCATCAAACGGACGAGAAGCTGTTGCTGGATCTGGGTTCAAAGAAAGTGCTTTATTCGCACAAAATCCTGCAACGGACATTGTCGTAATTGGTGCTTCCGCGCCGCCTGAAATCATTACGTCAGCTTCTCCGCGGCGAATGACTTCAAACGCATCTCCGATAGAATTCGTACCAGAAGCACAAGCGGTTACTGAACAAGAGTTGATCGCTTTCGCGCCAAAGTGAATCGATACTTGACCAGATGCCATGTCTGGAATCATCATGGGAACAAAAAATGGACTTACGCGGCGATAGCCACGCTCTTGAAAGATTTTAAACTGTTGTTCATGTGTTTCCATGCCACCAATTCCAGAGCCAATCCAGACGCCCGTGCGCAGTGCAAGTGCATCGTCTAGTTTTTCTAGTCCTGCATCTTTCATCGCCATAATAGAAGCTGCAAGTGCGTAATGTGTGAAGCGGTCCATTTTACGTGCTTCTTTTTTCTCAATATAGTCTTCAATCGAAAAATCTTTTACTTCCGCAGCAACTTTTACTGGAAATTGTTCAGTGTCAAGTCGCGTTAACGGACCAATCCCTGATTGACCGTTAATTACTGCATCCCAAGACGCTTCTGCCGTATTTCCTACTGGTGAAACTGCACCGATACCGGTAATTACTACACGTCGTTTACTCATTTTTTGAACTTCCCCTCATTCTTATAATCGTACCTTTTATGGTTGCCTATTTCCCCCAACGGATACAAAGCGCTCCCCATGTTAATCCCGCGCCAAATCCAACAAAAACAATCACATCTCCCTCTTTTATTTTCCCTTCCGCTAAATCATCTACCAATGAAATCGGAATCGAAGCTGCTGAGGTATTTCCATATTTATGAATCGTTTTCGACATTTTTTCAACAGGAAGACCCAGTCTTTCTCTTGATGCTTCCATAATTCGAATGTTCGCCTGATGCGGGATTAAATAATCAATATCATCCGTCGTTAAGCCTGCTTTTTCAACTACATTCAGTGCAGATTCACCCATTTGACGAACTGCAAATTTAAATACTTCCCGGCCGTTCATCACCAAGTATTCATCTTGATAAAGATGCTTCCCGCCCGTGCCATCTGCACCGAGTTCGAATGATAAAATCCCACGGCCCTCACTTACTTTACCTACAACTGCAGCGCCCGCTCCATCTCCAAAGAGAACCGCCGTATTACGGTCTTCCCAATCCGTAATTTTCGAAAGCTTTTCAACGCCTACAACGAGCACGTAGTCGTAAGAACCTGATTCAACAAATTGTTTTGCCGTTACAAGTCCATACATAAATCCTGCACATGCCGCTGAAATATCCATCGCCGCAGCATTTTTCGTCCCCAATTGTTCTTGAAGCATCGTTGAAACAGTTGGAAACGGACGGTCCGGTGTAACTGTCGCAACAAGAATCAGTCCAATCTCTTCTGGATTGACACCGGCATCCTTAATCGCATTTTGAGCTGCCTCGTATGCCATGTGAGAAGTATCCATATCATCAGCGGCAATCCGTCTTTCTTCAATCCCTGTCATTGTACGTATCCATTCATCTGACGTATCCATTCGTTTTTCTAAATCTTCGTTCGTGACGATATGAGAGGGTACAAACTTCCCGACTCCTACTAAACCTGCATTCATTTAATTTCCCCGCCCTTTGTCATCTATTATTAGTACCTGGTATTAACTATAAAAGATTAATGTTCTTTTTTCAACAACCTGATACTTTTTTGTAAAAAATCATTCGGAATAATGATTAGATGTTTCCCAATTCCAAAGGCTATGATACAATTGTAAAATAAATAGCCATATTGAGGTGAAAGCAATTGAGATACATAATGACATTCCTTTGGTCTTTATTATTAGTGAGTTTACTCAATTACGTAGTAGGTGCCATCGCAAACGTAGATTTTAACTTTTTAGCTGGCGCGGTTGTTTCTCTATTCCTATCCGTATTAGTCATTGTTTTAGGCGAATCTATTCCTGAAGGACCTGTATCAGACCACTAAACAAAAAAACCATCTCTTTTAACGAGAGATGGTTTTTTGTTTGTTATTTTTTCACTTGTAACTGATTTTCTTGCATTGTTAAACGTAGCGTATCATTTGGCCCAATTTCACCTTTAATTAATTCCTTCGCTACAATTGTTTCTACATGTCGCTGTATGAACCGTTTCAATGGACGCGCACCAAAGTTGGTATCTGTTCCTTCACGTACAATCCAATCTAAGACGGCATCTTCATAAACCATCGTCACCTCTTGCGCTTCTAGTCTATCCGCAAGACTTTCAAGCATTTTGGCTGCAATTCGTTTGAACGAATCTCCTGAAAGTGAATGAAAAATAATTGTATCATCCATTCGGTTAAGCAGTTCTGGCTTAAAGTGACTTCTTAATTCTGCCATCACAAGATCTTCTGCTGCATGACTTTCGAGTTCATTTGGTCCTTTTAGTAAATAAGCTGAACCTAGATTTGACGTCATAATGACGACCGTATTTGTAAAATTAACAAGTCTTCCTTGGCTATCCGTAATGCGGCCATCATCTAATACTTGGAGCAAAATATTGGCTACATCTGGATGTGCCTTTTCAATTTCGTCTAGTAAAACAACCGAATATGGGTTTCTACGCACCGCTTCTGTGAGTTGTCCTCCCTCTTCGTAACCTATATAACCAGGGGGTGCCCCTACTAGTCTAGACACACTATGCTTCTCCATATACTCCGACATATCTATGCGGATGAAATGATCTTCTGAGTCGAATAAAGTTGCCGCTAGTGTTTTGGCAAGTTCAGTTTTCCCAACTCCTGTCGGCCCTAAAAATAAAAAGGAACCAATTGGCTTATTAGGATCTTGAATCCCTGCACGCGCACGCCAAACCGCTTCTGTAACGAGTTGAACGGCGTTGTCTTGTCCAATCACGCGCGCTTCGAGTGTATCTGCCAAGCGCAATAATTTTTCTCTTTCACCTTCAATGAGTTTTGTTACAGGAATGCCTGTCCACCTTGCCACAATTGTTGCGATTTCTTCTTCCGTCACTTCTTCACGCAAAAGTCGGCTTTCTTTTCCATCATGTAATGGGGCTTCAAGCGCTTGTAATTCCGTTTCCAACGCTGGAATTTTACCATGTCTCAGTTCAGCTGCTTTGTTCAAATCATATCGATTCTCTGCATCTTCTAGCTCTCTACGGAAATGATCTAGCTGTCCCCGTTTTTCTTGAATTTCACTTAAGGCTGCTTTCTCGGCTTCCCACTGCGCACGCATATCTGCAGAGGAGTCTTTAATGGATTGCAATTCATCGCGTAAAATTTTAAGCCTGTTTTGACTGGCCACATCTTTTTCTTTTCGAAGTGCTTCTTCCTCTATTTCGAGCTGCATCATTCGACGCGTTACCTCATCTAATTCCTGAGGCATTGAATCGATTTCGGTTCGAACCATCGCACTCGCCTCATCGATTAAATCGATTGCTTTGTCTGGTAAAAAACGCTCCGTCAAGTACCGATTTGAAAGCGTAGATGCCGCAACAATCGCACGGTCATGAATTCGAACGCCGTGATGCAGCTCATAGACTTCTTTTAATCCCCTTAAAATAGAGACTGTGTCTTCAACGGAAGGCTCACGAACCATCACTTGTTGAAAACGTCGTTCTAAAGCGGGGTCCTTTTCAATATGCATGCGGTATTCATCTAGTGTTGTTGCCCCAATACAGTACAATTCGCCGCGTGCGAGCATTGGTTTCAGCATGTTCCCTGCATCCATCGCGCCGTCTACTTTACCTGCACCAACAATCGTATGAATTTCGTCGATAAATAGAATAATTTGACCTTCACTGTCTTTTACTTGTTTTAGTACGCCTTTTAATCGCTCTTCAAATTCCCCACGATACTTCGCACCCGCAATGAGTGCGCCCATATCTAACTCGAATATTTCACGACCTTTTAAGCCCTCAGGAACGTCCCCTTTGACTATTCTTTGTGCCAAACCTTCAACAATTGCCGTCTTCCCCACGCCTGGTTCCCCAATTAACACCGGATTGTTTTTTGTCTTTCTCGATAAGATCCGAATTGTATTTCGAATTTCTTCATCTCGGCCGATGACTGGGTCCATTTTTCCGTTTTTTACATCTTCGACTAGATTACGTCCAAACTGTTCAAGTGGTGTTTTTTGCGCTTCTTGTTCACCTTGCATGCTCATAGACATTCACCTTTTTCATTTTATATTTTTCAAATCTTTATTTGACCTTCTTTGACTAATTTAATTATAAACCGATTTAGCGTATAGGTAAAGCAACTTGCCTGATTAATTAGACAGGGAGAAAAGTGAAACGCTTTGCGCGGAAGCCGCAACATTTCGGACCAGACACGACGCTTTACACAGAACGCACACGTAAAAATTGTCCACTAAAAAAAGACTCCACAACTTATGTAAAGTTATGCAGTCTTTTTTCTATAATTATCTAACGCCAAGCGCCATTTTAGCATAGCGTGACATATTATCTTTTGACCAAGGTGGACTCCACACGATGTTAACATCCACATCTTTCACTTCTGGTAATTCCAATAGCTCTTGCTGTACCATTGAGACAATTTGCGGCCCCATTGGACAACCCATTGAAGTCAATGTCATTGTGACACGCGCAATGCTGTCATCATCTAATTCAACATCATAAACAAGTCCTAAGTTCACAATATCTATCCCTAATTCAGGGTCAATGACGTTTTCAATTGCGCCCATCATGCTATCTTTCATTTCCTGACTCATACGTATACCCCTCTCTACACTGTACTGACTTTATCATAGCAGTGTTTGTTTA
Source organism: Sporosarcina sp. (assembly GCA_029263945.1). Classification (GTDB taxonomy): domain Bacteria; phylum Bacillota; class Bacilli; order Bacillales_A; family Planococcaceae; genus Sporosarcina. The sequence goes on along the minus strand of JARIDM010000066.1, from coordinate 3,480 downwards.
TTCATTCAACTGACTTGCTAGCCAATTCACGGCATTCAATAAACCTTTACGCGTGACGGCATGGCTGGCTACTTTATCACTTTCAAAAACCAATTTTCCTGGCTGGTCCACATACATCGGCTTTATGCTTTCATAAAACTGATACGTTGGTGCATACGGCACAACAGGATCTTTTTGGCCATGCCAAAAGTAAATCGGTCTGCCGTTTAGCGCTTCTGGTCGTTTCGTTAAATCGACCATCGCAATTTGTTCAAACAACTGATTTTTTTCAACTTCCGTAACGGGCAAATCAAACCCTCTTTGTTCAAACTGTCGCATTTGCTCTTGCAAGAATCCTTGGAAACCAGGTGCCCCCATCATCACAATGGACGCGTCAATCCAATCATAAATGGACAATGCACCAAGTGTCGTAATGCCGCCCATCGATGTGCCACCCACACTGATTTTCGCAGTTTTTACGAGCCCTTTTTCTTTTAATGTCTGATGCAGGATCGGTAGTTCTTCAATAGAAGTCATGACAACTTCCCAAAAACGAAGGGCGAGTTCAACTTCATCTATTTTTTCGCTTCGAACCCCGTGTAAATGAGCTTCTGGTAACAATACGCGTATCCCTTTTTTCGCGAGATTATAGGCATAGTGTAAGTTATGCTCTTTCGCACTTGTAAAGCCGTGCAAAAATATGGCAACAGGAATGTCCTGATCTTTGTATTGATTTTCTACAATATGAAGTAGTGGAATGTCATGCCACGTCTCTTCTTGAATTTGCATATACTCACAACCTTTTTCTTTTCATTTTAGCGTAACAAAGTTTTCTCTAAAAAACAAAAAAGACGTTTTCTTCTTCATTTTTTGACTTGCGGAAGGATTTAACTGTAAACTTAACGATAAAGGGGGATTTCTTTTGAAGCCGCATTTAATCGTACTAGACCTAGATGGTACATTATTAACAGACGAAAAAGTAATTACCGATAAAACAGCGCAAGCTTTGCAACAAGCTGAACAGTTAGGGCATCATGTCGCACTCGCAACAGGAAGACCTTACCGAGCGACAGCACCTTACTATCAACAACTAAACTTAACAACACCTGTTATAAATTTTAATGGCGCTTTTGTGCATCACCCTTCCAATCGGAATTGGCATACAGTGCATAAACCACTTTCTCTTTCGGTTGTGGCGGATGTCATCGAAGCCATGCAGGAATTTCCATACAATAATATGGTTGCAGAAGTGATGGATGACGTCTACCTTCATCGACATGACGAAAAAGTGTTAAACAACTTCAAATTAGGGGCGCCCAAAGTAACCACTGGGGATATTTTGAATTACTTAAAAGATGATCCAACTTCCCTACTCATTCAGGCAAATGCAAATGACGTGAACACCATTCGCCAACACCTTAGCCATGTGCATGCAGAAGTTGTCGGTCACCGCGTATGGGACTCACCTTGGGGACATGTAATCGAAGTATTCCAAAGCGGCTTAAGTAAAGCAGCAGGCCTTTCTCAAGTTGCCCAGTGGATGAATATTCCGAGAGAACGCATTATTGCCTTTGGCGATGAAAATAATGACCTTGAAATGATTGACTATGCAGGTCTAGGCGTTGCGATGACAAATGGCATTGACGAATTAAAATCAATCGCTGATATGATTACGCCCACTTCAAATAATGAAGACGGCATTGCGCAAGTACTCAATGAACGGTTACAATTGAAGATAGAATAACGAGCATAGGAAGTGAACAGCTTATTCTTCCTATAGATAAGGGGGCCTATTTATGAGAATATTTGCAGACAGTGCATCAGATTTACCAAAATCTTTTTTTGATGAAAATGATGTGAATTTATTACCATTAACCGTTTCAATTGGCGATGCAGAGTATAAAGATATTGTTGAAATCGATGCGATCGAAGTATACAATGCGATTCGAGCGGGCGGACAACCAAAAACGTCACAAGCTTCACCGGAGTTTTTCATGGAAGAGTGGACAGCACTTGCTCAATCTGGAGAAGAAGGAATTTACATCGCCTTTTCTTCTGAATTATCAGGTACGCATGATACAGCAGTTATGATTCGTGACCAAGTGAAGGAAGAATACCCCGATTTAAATTTAATTATCATCGACTCGAAATGTGCCTCGCTTGGCTACGGATTACTTGTAAAAGAAGCCGCTCAACTCCGTGCGCAAAACGAAAGCTTAGAAGTAATTGAAGAAATCATTTATTTCATGGCCAAACATATGGAGCACTTATTTACAGTTGAGGACCTCGATTATATGGCACGCGGAGGACGCGTCTCTAAAGCAAGTGCGTTTATTGGAGGACTTTTAAATATTAAGCCCCTTCTACACGTAGAAGATGGGAAACTCATTCCAATTGAAAAACACAGGGGCCGTAAGAAAGTCATGCGTCGCATGTTGGATTTAATGGAAGAACGTGGCGATCATCTTTCCGAACAAAACATTGCCATTAGCCACTCTGATGACGAACCATTTGCTTTGGAACTAAAAGCCGCCATCGAAGAGCGGTTCAATCCACCAAGTATTGAAATTTATATGATTGGCTCCGTTATCGGCGCACATGTCGGACCTGGTACACTTTCCGTGTTTTTTCTAAATGAACTTCCTCGTTAATTTCAACTGAAAATGAAAACAAACGACAAAGGGTGATTAAATGAAAGTTATCATTGTTGGGGCAGTCGCGGGTGGTTCAACCGTCGCTTCACAAATTAAAAGAGCCATCCCGAATGCCAATATTATACTTGTTGGACGTGACCGTGAAATAGGCTACGGCAGTTGCGGAATGCCTTATGTCATTGGCGGTGTCATTGACGACAAAGAAAAAGTGAATGGCCCAAACCCAGCTGACTTCGCTGAAAAACGTGATATTCAAACACTCATTCGTCATGAAGTACGTGCCATTGACAGGGAAAATAAAACCGTTGACATTTGTAACCTGGAGACAGCAGCAGTTTATACCGAAACTTACGACAAACTAATCCTATCTCCTGGTGGACACTCACGGGTTCCAGAACTAAAAGGCTTAGGCGACTTGCCGCTGATCACGTTAAAAAGCTTCGAGGATATGGACCAAATTCTCACGTATATAGAAAACGAAAAACCAACATCTGCTGCCGTCATTGGCGGTGGATTTATCGGCATCGAACTTGCAGAAAACTTCACCCATAAAGGGATTAAAACTGCACTCATCGAAAGAAATGACCGTGTCATGAAAGTAATGGATCCTGCAATTACAGACGTATTAAATGAAGAAATGACAACGAACGGCGTGGAGTTATACTTTAATGATGCAATTGACAGAATCGAAGGCAAGAAACTTCTTATGAAAAATGGGGGTTTTATAGAAGTTGACTTTATTGCCGCTGCGATTGGCGTCATACCAAACACAAAACTTGCTGAAGCTGCAAACCTGACAATTGGGCCGACAAAAGGCGTTGTCGTGAATGAGTATATGCAGACCGAT
>JARIDM010000069.1 GCA_029263945.1 Sporosarcina sp. | reverse complement strand
TTTGAAGGCGCCCAATTTTCTTCGCGCCTTTCTTATCATCCCATTTAACAATCGATCTTTCTGCTTTAAAAAGAATAACAGAAGATGCCCCGAGTTCCGTTCCTTTTTGTACAATTAAATCATGTTTGTCTCCTTTAGCAAGGCCACTCACAATCGTAACCGAAACAGGCAACTCATTTTTAGGCAAAGGATTGTTATTTGTTTTTCGAACTTCAACTGCTCCATCAGCGATGTTAACAATAATAGAAACAAAAGCTTCGCCTGCAGAGACGGCAATAATTTCATCGTCTGCCGTCATACGCATCACATTCGCTATATGTTTATAGTCATCACCAGTGATAACAGCAGTATCTTGTTCATCAAATGGTTGTTCTAGGAAATAGCGTTGCATGTCATCACGCGCCTTTTTTCTTCGCAATAATTGCGACCCAGTCTTCCATTAGGACTGACTCAACAATTTCAAAACCTTTAGCGAGTAAATCTTCTTTGACGAAATCTCGCTTGTCTTCAATAATACCTGAAACAATAAACAGTCCTCCGACTGGGAGTAAATCAGCTGCATCTTGTGAAAAGGTGACGATGACTTCTGCTAATATATTTGCAATAATCACTTGTGGTTCAATATGGATTGACTCTAGTAAGTTACCATGGGTTACTTGAATCAAATGATCCATTTTATTCAATTCGACATTTTCTTTTGCAGCAGTAACCGCTACAACATCTAAGTCAAGTGCATGAACACTTTTCGCACCTAACATTGCCGCGCCAATGGACAGCACACCAGAACCAGTACCTACGTCGACAACAACATCATCTTTACGAACGTACTTTTCAAGTGCTTGCATACACATAACAGTTGTTGGATGCGTACCAGTTCCGAAAGCCATACCTGGATCTAATTCAACGATGAGCTCATCAGAGGCAACAGGTGTATATTCTTCCCATGTAGGGACAATTGTAAAACGACTGGAAATCTTGACAGGGTGATAATACTTTTTCCAAGCTGTTGCCCAGTCTTCATCGTCCATTTCAGACGTTTTAATTTCGCCATTTCCTACATCTATCCCGTAGCTAGGCAATGCAGCAATCGATAGTTCGATTTCTTTCATCGTCTCTATTAAAAAACTATTGACTGGTAAATAAGCTTTGAGAATGACACCTTCTGTGGGGTAATCATTTTTATCAAGTTCAACAATTTCACCGTACAAATTTTCTCTTTCGCGGTCTGGCTCCTGGGAATCTTCGATGACTACACCATTCGCACCTGCTTCATAAAAGATATTTGCAACAGCGTCTGCTGCTGCATGTGTCGTATGAATCGCTACTTCTGACCATTTCAAGTTGGTTCATCTCCCTCAGTCACCTTTAATTGTTCGTTTAATTTTATCAAAAAGTGAACTAGAATACTCTTCTGGATGATCGCCGCCAATGGCAGCAAATTGACGCATCAATTCTTTTTGCTTTTCGTTCATTTTCTTCGGTGTCACAACTTTAACAACGACATGTTGGTCCCCAATTCCACGACCATGAACGTTTTTAACACCTTTTCCTCTTAGACGGAATCTTGTTCCAGATTGTGTACCTGCTGGAACTTTCAATTTCACATCTCCGTGAACTGTTGGCACTTCAATTTCATCGCCCAAAGCGGCCTGCGGATAAGATAATCCTAACTCGAGATAGATATCGTCCTCTTCACGGATGAATTTTTCATGTGATTTCACTCGGAAAACAATATATAAATCTCCTGTTGGTCCACCGTTCACACCTGGTTCACCTTGCCCTGATACGCGGAGTTGTTGGCCATCATCGACTCCTTCAGGAATCGTTATTTTAATCTTTGCCATCTTTTTAACCTTACCTTCACCACGACATGTTGCGCACTTTTCTGGTATTATTTTACCAGTTCCTCCGCAATGGTGACATGCTCTACGATTAACCATTCTTCCTAGCGGTGTATCTTGTGTAACACTAATTTCTCCTGAACCACCACAATGTGAACATGTTTTAGCAGAAGTTCCTTTTTTAGCACCTGAACCATGACAGGTTCCGCATTCTTCTTCTTTCGGAATTTCGATTTCTGTCGATTTTCCAAAGACCGCTTCCATAAAGTCAATCGTCATTGTGTATTGAAGGTCATTTCCTTTTCTCGGTGCGTTTGGATCTTGTCTACGTCCGCCGCCACCAAAAAAGCTACTGAAAATATCTTCAAATCCGAAGCCATCTCCACCGAATCCACCGCCGCCAAATCCTTGACTTGGTCCAGCGTGGCCGAACTGATCATAGTTTGCTTTTTTCGAATCATCGCTTAATACTTCATAAGCTTCCGTCACTTCTTTAAATTTGTCTTCTGCATTCTCATCCTTATTTAAATCAGGATGATACTTTTTTGATAAAGATCGGTAAGCTTTTCTAATTTCATCTTTCGTTGCAGATTTCGATAAGCCTAATACCTCATAATAATCACGTTTACTCATAATCTATTTCACTCTCCCAAAACTTTTCACTGTTGCCTATTGTATCATAATTTTCGCAAAGATACGCTGACTTACAATGTCTTACATAAGCGCTCTAGAAACGGAAAAAAGTCAAAGCCGGAATATCGGACTTTGACTTTCCCGTCAAGAAGTAATGCGGTATTATTTTTTATCTTCGTCGTTAACTTCTTCGAAATCTGCATCGACAATATCGTCGCCTTCTGCATTTTCTGTTCCTTCTGCTCCTTGTGCAGCTTCTGCTTCAGCAGCTGCTTGTTCATACATTTTCATTGTCATTGCTTGAACAATTTCTTCTAGTGCTTCTTTCTTCGTACGAACTTCTTCAAAGTCTTCTGCTTCTAATGCTTCTTTTAAAGCAGCAGACGCTTCTTCAATTTGTGTTTTTTCTTCTTCAGAAACTTGCTCACCCATATCTTTCACTGTTTTTTCAGCTTGGAATACAAGTTGATCGGCTTCGTTGCGAAGATCTGCCTGTTCTTTACGTTGCTTATCAGCTTCCGCATTTTCTTCCGCTTCTTTTACCATACGCTCGATATCCTCGTCTGATAATGAAGAACTTGCTTGAATTGTAATGTTTTGTTCCTTTTGAGTGCCAAGGTCTTTTGCTTTTACATTTACAATACCGTTTTTATCGATATCAAATGTAACTTCAATTTGTGGAACGCCGCGCTGTGCCGCTGGAATATCTGTTAATTGGAAACGACCCAACGTTTTGTTATCTGCTGCCATTGGACGCTCACCTTGTAATACGTGAATGTCAACAGCTGGCTGGTTATCTGCCGCAGTTGAGAATACTTCTGATTTACTCGTTGGAATTGTCGTATTACGGTCAATTAACTTTGTAAATACGTTACCCATTGTTTCAATACCAAGTGAAAGTGGTGTTACATCCAGAAGGACAACGTCTGTTACATCTCCGCTTAGGATTGATCCTTGAACTGCTGCACCCATTGCAACAACTTCGTCAGGGTTCACACCACGGTATGCTTCTTTACCCGTTTCTTTTTGGATTGCTTCTTGTACAGCTGGAATACGTGTTGAGCCACCCACTAGAATGACACGGTCGATTTCAGATGCAGAAAGGTTCGCATCTTTCATCGCTTGACGTGTAGGAACCATTGAACGTTCAACAAGATCGCTTGTTAATTCGTCAAATTTAGCACGTGATAATGTAACTTCTAAGTGTAACGGACCAGCTTCACCTGCTGTAATGAACGGTAATGAAATTTGTGCAGATGTCACACCTGAAAGGTCTTTTTTCGCTTTTTCAGCGCCGTCTTTCAAACGTTGCATCGCCATTTTATCTTTAGACAAGTCAATGCCATTTTCTTTACGGAATTCTTCTACAAGGTAGTCGATGATGACATCATCAAAGTCATCTCCACCTAGCTTGTTGTCCCCTGCCGTTGAAAGCACTTGGAAAACACCGTCGCCTAGTTCAAGAATAGAAACGTCGAACGTTCCGCCCCCAAGGTCATAGACAAGAATTGTTTGATCTTCGTCTGTTTTATCTAAACCATAAGCAAGTGCTGCTGCAGTTGGCTCGTTAATAATACGCTCAACTTCTAGTCCTGCGATACGTCCAGCATCTTGTGTTGCTTGTCGCTGTGCATCACTAAAGTAAGCAGGAACTGTAATTACAGCTTTTGTAACTTTTTCACCTAGGTACTCTTCTGCGTATCCCTTCATATATTGAAGGATCATTGCAGAAACTTCTTGTGGTGTATAATCTGTTTCTTCAGCGGTTACTTTATAGTCAGAACCCATATGACGCTTTACAGACATAATTGTGTTCGGGTTTGTAATCGCTTGACGTTTTGCAACTTCACCAACTTGACGTTCACCGTTTTTAAACGCAACTACAGATGGTGTTGTACGGTTGCCTTCTGGATTTGGAATTACTTTTGGTTCTCCACCTTCATATACTGCGACTACTGAGTTTGTTGTTCCTAAGTCAATACCAATAATTTTGCTCATAATAAAATTCCTCCTAGAATAATTCTTACTTCATTTTTTTATAGTAATTGAAACAAAGTGTTCCACCAAACCACTTTAATTTATCTTTAGCCTAGCAGATGTCTACCTTATTTCAACAATTCATGGTTTACTCGTTTACTTTAACCATAGACGGTCGAAGTACACGGTCTTTAAGGATATACCCTTTTTGTAGTTCTTCAAGCACAATGCCAGACGGTTTATCTTCATCTTTATCTGTCATAATCGCTTGGTGGAAATTCGGATCGAATTCTTCATCTAACGCTTCGATTTCAGAGAGACCTTCAGTTGTCAACGCCTCTAAAAACGAACGATAGATCATATCCATACCTTCCATCATCGTACGCGCTTCCTCTGTTTTTGCATCTACAGTCAGTGCACGAGAAAAGTTATCCATTACTGGTATTAAATTCGTCAATACACTTTGCGACTTGTATTTTTGCAAGGCTTCTTTATCAAGTGCAGACCTACGCTTGAAATTATCATAATCAGCAAGGAGTCTCATATACTTATTTTCTGCTTCTTGTAGTTGTTCTTTTAGCTGATCCACCTCGTCAACTTCAACTGTAACTTCTTCCGTCTCAGTTGTTTCCGCAGTATTTTCTTCTTCCTCAGCTTCGATTACTTCAGTCTCTTCAATTTCTTTTTCTAATTCATCATTTTTTACCATCGTTACTGTTCCCTCCCTGCTGTTCCGCCACCAATCGTTAACCTCGTGAGTTCACGAGATAGGTCATTGCTTAACAGATCAAGCAATGTAATGACTCGTCCGTAATCCATTCTTTTAGGTCCTACAATTGCAATTGAGCCTTGCATCGACTCGCCAGCAGAATAGGTTGCTGTAATCACACTGAAATCTTCCATTGCGTTATGGTTGTTTTCTGAGCCGATTCGAACAGCAATTCCAGAATGGATATCTTCGAAAAACGTTGTCGCTGGAGCACCTTGTTCTATTAAATCAAAAAACATTTTCATCTTATGAATGTCATTAAACTCAGGTTGATTCATCATATTGAGCTTACCGCCGAAATACAAGCGTTCTTCTGGCGCAATCGAAATTGCTTCTAGAAATGCCGCATATAGCTCACCAGCCCTGTCAATATGTCGGTTTAAAATCAACTTTGTTTCAGCGAGTAATCTTTTCTGAAGATGAATAAGTGGTGTTCCAACAAGGCGTTCATTTAAAATGTTCACCATTTTTTCAATATCAGACGTTGTAAACCCTTCTGGTACATTGAATAAGCGGTTTTCGACTTGACCCCCATCCATGACAATAATCGCCACTGCAGTATCTTGGTCTAGTGGGACAATCTGGATACGTTTAACAGTTTGCATCGATGAATCTGGACCAAGAAGAATCGATGTGTAGTTGGTCAAATCTGATATAATGGTCGCTGATTTCCGAATCAGCTCTTCGGTCTCCATAATCTTTTCCTGAAATATAGAGCGAAGTTGCTTACTGTCTTCCCGGTTCAACTTTTCTTCCGTCAAAAGATGATCGACATAAAATCGATACCCTTTTTCTGAGGGAATTCTACCTGAAGAAGTATGCGTTTTTTCTAAAAAGCCCATTTCCTCGAGGTCAGCCATCTCATTACGAATCGTTGCCGGACTGAAAGGCGCCTCCGGTTTTTTAGAAAGTTGCCGGGACCCGACAGGTTGCGCAGATTTAATGAAATCATCGACCGTCAGTTGTAAAATGAGCAATTGTCTGTTTGTCAACATAACCATCACTCCTGTTAGCACTCTTTAACATCGAGTGCTAATACTACTCATAATTTAACAAATCATTTATGCACTGTCAATTATTTAACTCAAGATTACTTAAGAAATTCTTGAAAAACTTCATTTCCGTTAAAAAGACCAGTATAAGTCAGCTTTATACGATCTCCTACCTGTTCAATTAACGCTCTTTCTTCTAACGTTTGAAGTGCTTCACCGTAAATATCTACGATTGGTTTACCGAATTTCTGCTCGAATACCGTTGTGGAAATCCCGCTCGTTTTTCGCAAACCAAGGAACATTTCTTCTTCCATCGCTTCTGTTTCAGTTACAACGTGTGAACTGTGTACGGGACGATCGCCTTTACCAACCGTTTCAATGTAACGTTTAATCGGACCAATATTAGAATATCGCTTCCCTTTTACATAGCCATGTGCACCCGCACCAATTCCCGCGTACGTTTCATTCTCCCAATAGAGAAGGTTATGGACAGACTCGGAACCTGGAATCGCAAAATTACTAACTTCATAACGCTCTCTACCATGAGCTTGCATGTGGTTAATCAGCATATCAAACATTTCTGTTTCTGAATCCTCGCCTGGAAGCTTTAACTTCCCTTTGTTTTTCAAATTATAAAACACAGTTTTCGGCTCTATAATGAGTGAGTACCCCGAATAATGTTGTAGATCTAAATCTGTCGCCTTTGTTAAAGTGTCTTGCCACTGCTCTTTTGTTTGGCCAGGCAATGCGTAAATTAAGTCAATGCTTATATTATCGAACCCAACTTTTCTTGCATCTTGAATGACACGCACAGGATCATCTGCGTTATGCGTCCGCCCAATTTTTTTCAACAATCCTTCATCAAAAGACTGCACGCCAATGCTCAATCGTTTGACGCCGCCATTTTTTAATACCATCAACTTGCCGTATGTGAGTTCATCTGGATTCGCCTCTGTTGAAAACTCTCTTAATGAAGCAACATTAATATGTTCATGAATAATTTCTAATAAACGTTCAAGTTGCTGCTCCGATAATGAGGTTGGTGTACCTCCACCGATAAAAACCGTTTCAACTGCTTCAAATGAAAAACCATCTCGTTTCATAATGACAAGTTCTTGACCAATTGCTTCTATATATTCATCGACTGGTTGATTTTCAAAAAACACTTTATTGAAATCGCAGTAATGACAAATTTGGTGACAGAATGGAATATGGATATACATACCACGCATCTAAATTTCCTCCTCTAAAAACAGTAAAAAAGGAGGCGAATTGCCCCCTCTAATCTTAGTTGACTTTATAGCAAGTTAAAATTAAGTTTCTACTCATTATTAATATTTTTAATACAACTTTATTGTACATTCTTAATTATACCGCATCCTCGAATTTCATACAAACGTTGCGTATCGAAGGGCTAAACGTAAGAAAAAGCATTGCGTCAACATGCAATGCTTTTTCTTATATAAAATAGGTGTTATACGTCATACCCTATTTTTTTATGGATGATCAAACTCGTTTATTGTATGCGCAGGGATTCTTTTTTCATTCTTTTATGGATAGACCACGAAAGAAGCAGCATGATGAAAACTGCAATCATGCCAAATGCTAAGGCGCCTAGAAATGCACTATTAATCCCATATAATATGCCATCTGACTCAGTTTGTCCCTCCGTAGCCGTACGCATAAATAAATTTGTTTGGGTTGACATGATTGTCATCATGACTGCTGTTCCAATCGCACCAGCAATTGCTTGGATTGTACTTTGCATTGCAGTTCCATCTCCGTGTAACCTACCTGGCAATGAATTTAAACCGACTGTTGTCATGGGCATCGTCACAAATGTTAAACCAACTGAACGAACAACATAGACCATCGAAAGTAAAATAATCCCTGAAGTATACGTTAAATTCGTATAGACGGCCGTTGCAAGTACGAGCACAACTGTACCGAAAATCCCAATCCATTTTATGCCGTAGCGGTCAAACATTTTCCCCGCAACAGGTGACAATATTGCCATAACAATACTCCCTGGTAGCATGAAGATACCCGATTCTAATGCACTCAATCCACGATTGGTTTGCAAATATATCGGAAGTAAAATCATTGCTGAATAAGAAACCCCATTTACAAAAAAGGTTATAATCACCGAATAAGTAAACTCAATTGACTTGAAAATTCTTAGGTCAATTAAAGGATAATCTATTGTCAACTGACGAATCACAAACAAGATGAGGCCTATTACACCAACACTGAGTGCACTAATTACAGTTACACTTCCCCAACCTGCTTGTCCTGCAATTCCAAATCCATATAATATGCCACCAAAACCGAAAGTCGATGCAATAACACCGAGCACATCAAGTTGAGCAGATGTTGGCTCTGAGACATTCTTGAGGATGAAGAAAGAAGCGATTAAAGCAGTGATTGAAAACGGTAATATCGCAAAGAAGATATAGCGCCATGACAAAGTCGAAATCAGTAAACCCGATAACGTTGGTCCTACAGCAGGTGCAAACATAATTGCGACACCTACAATTCCCATCGCCGCACCCCGTTTATCAACCGGGAACAACTTAAATACCACGCTAATTAAAAGGGGCATGACAATTCCTGCTCCCATTGCTTGCACAACTCTTCCAGTTAATAAAATACCGAAAGTTGGTGCAAAACCACATAAAATCGTTCCTAGGGAAAATACGATCATAGACGTGAAAAAGAGTTGACGGGTTGAAAATCGTGCCATAAGAAATGCTGTCACAGGGATGAAGATTCCATTTACCAGCATATATAAGGTAACCAACCACTGCGCCGTCGTTGTTGAGACATCAAATTCCGTAGATAAAGTTGGTAGGGCTACGTTTAATACGGTTTGGTTTAAAATTGCCGCAATTGCACCAACTAATAAAACCGTTAAGATTAACCCTACATTTAAGTTTTTACTTTCATTTTCAACCAATAAATGAAACGCTCCTTTTCATATACAAAACGTATATATCATTAGCACGCTAACTAAGTAGTTATAATACTAGGAATCGTGCATTCCAACTCTTCCTTATAGATAGTTAGTTTGACAACCTTACATCTACCAGGTAGTTGATGTCAACCTTAACATGATACAAATAAAGAAAAAAGAGTGCTCGGCCTCCCATATGCATTTGCATTCGGAACGGTCTAGCACACTTTATGAAGATTTAAGCTTCTTTCCATTTGTCTAACTTGTCCATCACTAAATCATACGTTTTCTGCGAAACTTCCGGAAGCGTTCCGCCTAACGCTTTCTTCGCTTCGCTAAACCCTTGCTCAATTGCATTCTTTAGAAGTTCAAACTTAGATTTGTCTCCGCCAGATATCGCATTGGCAAATTCTAAGATGCGGTCACTCACTTTTTCAGCGCTTTGCTCCCCACCTTCTCCGATGGCGGCTTGTGCTTCCGTACGCGCTTGCTCACCTACAACAAATTCGCGTTTGCCGCTTGTGACATCTTCCATTGTGAGTCCTTGTCTTTCGAGAAGTTGACGAACTAAATTCCGCAACTGTTCATGCGCTTTTTCACTTTCCATTTTAAGTTGCTCAATCGTTGCCATATCAACTTTAGTTGTAGGTTTTTTATACGTAACACTTTCTTGTTTATCCGACGGAATATACTGATCGACTTGTTGTTTATGCACGGACTCTTGATTCTTCGCTTCTTCTTTTTTCACAGTAGCAGGTTCAAGTGGTTGAGGGGTTTTAAATATAGGTTGATTTGGTGTGATTTTCATATTTTCTTCCTCCTTCGTATTTTTAAAGTGAGTTGAGTTATTTAATATATCGGACATTAAAAGTAAATTTCCATAGTACACTCACTCACTGTCTTCCACCCTCAGGACATTTCCAAACAATTACCTTTTAATTGTGCATAAAGATGAATGGACAAAATTGAATTCACGCCTTTTCAAGTGTCTTTGAAAGTGGATAGATGCCAATGCTTTGGATGACTAGTGAAAGTAAAACGACAGCAAACCCTAGTGAAACAAGCAAATCCGCTGACTGATCTGTCGCATCTGCCAAACTTAGTAATAAGAAAATAGACATCGTCCCCCGAATGCCTGCCCAGGAAATAAGTGAAGCTTTTTTAGCATCTACTAATTTTCGGTAACCAGAAAACAACTGCATTGTACTAATAATTATAATAAACCGAGCGATAATCGATGTGATGAAAATTGCACCTGCGAGGAACCAATTCGAAAAAGCCAATAGATAATCTGCTGCTGTGATCCCAATGACCAAAAATAAAATCGAAAGCAATCCTGGTTCCGCCACTTCCCAAAACCCATTCAATGACTCTCTGTGCACGTCTTCCTCATCTGCACGTTCAAGTTCAGCAGATAGCATGATACCTGCAGCAACCGTCGCCAACACACCCGAAAACCCAAATATTTCTGCTAAATGAAATGCGCCATATGCAATAATGATACTGAGCAATACTTGGTTTTCTCGTTGCGAAGAGAAATGAATTGCTTTAGAAACAATCCAACCTGAGATGAACCCCGTCACGATTCCACCAAGTGATACAGTGACAAACTCGCCTACAAATGGCCAGAACTCAAACGGTTGCCTTTTTGTGAACATCGTTAGCAACACAGTAAACAAAACGACACTTGTTCCATCATTAATCATTGATTCACCGTCGACAATATCCGAAACCGAAGAATCGTCTAAAGACTTTTTCAATATCGATACAACAGAAACCGGATCGGTTGGCGTCAGAATAGAAGCAACCAACATCGCTCCGACCAGCGAAATTCCAATCCCTTCACCAATCCAGTATATGATAAGTCCCAACATGACTGCTGTCAGAAGTAAGCCTACCGTGCTGAGTGTGGCAATTATTTTAATATGCTTTTTTAACGATTTTGCAGAGTAGTGATACGCTGATATGAATAACAGACCAGGTAAAAATATATTATAAATGATTTCTTTGGAAATATGGATGCTTCCAAAGTAAGGGACGAATGATAAGCCGAATCCAATTGCTACGAGAAATACAGGCAACGGAAAGTTTTTCTTTTTTGTATCGAGGGTCATTGCAATGTAGCCGATGGTGATTAATATAAGTACTTGCAAAGCGCTCAAACGCTCACACTCCTTTTACTAACTTTGTTAAACCATCCATTCCCTAAATTGAAAGATTGAAAACGAAAATGCACACTCATGATTCAAACGCTATTGCTTTCGATTCCTCTACATCGAATTTCATGGACAACTGAAGAACGTAAGATTATCATGCACGCTGTCACTGAGCTTGCAAATGATCTAAAGCACTCTGTCGACTATAATTCCCAAAAACATCAGTTACATTTAAACAATATCACAACACTTTTCTGGAAAGATTATGATGTCTTAACGAAGGATGATGACACACATCCAATTCAGTTCCCACCTGAATTTATAGTCCTTTGCGGGCTCATGACAATTTATAATTTAGTGGATCAATTCTTCAATCTCGCGCATACGGAATTATCTAGTCATGTAGATGAATAAAAGGATTTACTAATTATTAACAAGCTACAACCTGTAAATCATTATAAGAAATTTTAGCTATTAATTTAACAACATTTATTCATAACTCAAAAATACTGAAAATCAGTAGCTCGGATTTATTGACCATACAAATATTCTAAAATAAACCAAAAAAAGCCGTCTGTGCGATTGATTAAATCGACAAAGACGGCTATTCCGAATGCATTCCCCAAAAAAGTTATATTTTACAAACTTCTCTTAGAATCTTCCATAAGTAAATAACTTTCTTCTTTTCAGGAACAAAAATTTTGTAGTACCCAATTAACTTAATCCTTTGATAGATAGTCAATGCTACCCGTTGGACTTAAAGTTGTTCCACCAATGGATACGTTAATTTCTTTAGACAACGGAACATTGTATTCATCTATTACCGTTCTCCACCAATCCCAAGCAAGCCCCGTACTTTCTCTTGCAAGAATTCGAATATTAGTTGCATTTGCTGGCAAGTGCATAGTAGATGTGAAACGAGCAGTTTTGTCTTGCCAATTATCGTGCCACGCTTTTGACTCTAATACTTCTTTGCCTTCATCATCATAGCTTACTTCGTCCCAAGTAATCTCAAATTGAGCGACATAAGCACCACGGTGATCGATATTGATTTTTCCACTGGAATATGCCGTCGATTGTGTTTCGATATACTCTGTATGATTGTGAACAGCTGCAATTGAGTTGTCTTTCAAAAAAGTACTCGTGTACGACATAGGGTAAGCTGGATTTTTAAGGCTAAACTCTGCATTGTTTCTTATTACATCTTTAATCTCATCAAAATTTGTTGTCACAACTTTATTATGCTCTTTCGAATCCCCGCCAAGCACAACCGCTGTGAACGTACTGTCATCTAAAATCTCTTTATATTTACCTTTTACGTCTACGCCATTTCCACTGAGTAACGCTTTAAAAGCGGCTTGAACTTCTTTTTCTTTTGAAGTCGTTTCTAATTTCACGTATATGGTTCTGCCAAAAGCGACATTAGCGACCATCATTGGCGGTTTTTCATTACTAACGCCTTTGCGAATTAACTCACTAAAACTCACACTTTCATCAAATAAATCAGAAGGGTTATTTGGCGTCTCAGCACTTACTGTGTAAAAAATTTGTTTGTAGGCCGCGACCATAGTTTTTTTATCACCTTTTGAAATCCCTTCAAAATCTAGCCCTAATGAGTTTTTCAAACCAGCACTATTTATATTTAGTGCTGATGATAGTTGCGACTCGCTATGAACCATCGCTTCTGAATATTGGATGCGCGCTGGTAATGTGTGACTGGCTGAATGGTTATCAGACCATTTTTCTAGTAATTCATCTATTGCACCTTTTACATTCGCATTCGTTGGATTGTCTACTTTAATCGTGTTTTCATTTTTTAACCCAGGTAAGTCAATACTAATATTCAAAGGCTTTCTTTTCGCCTGTAATACATTAGGTCGATTGTTCACGAAATCAGTATCTGCAAATTGAAGAGCTCCTGGATAAGTTCTATCCATTACTGAATCAATAATCGAGATATCCACGGGAGTTGTTGTCAGTGACTTTTTTGTACGTTCAACGACAATAAATTGGTTTTTTTGCAATAAGCCTTCTATTGGTATAAAACTTTCTATTTTGTCTCCATTCGCGGCTAACACTTCTTCTTTACGGTACTTTAGGTTAGCAATCCCTTCGTCAATACTAAGCGATTCATCCAGCTTTTTTACTGGTGCGGTGACAGCATCACTTGCGGAGACAGCAAGTGATTGCGGCATTAACACTATTAACCCTAGAAAGCTTATTAATATTAATTTAGCAATTGAGCGTTTTCTCATTGTTATCCCTCATTCCTAATTATTTTATCCCTACAACAACCTTACTGCGTTACTTCATGACCATAAAGATATTTTGATATATCTTTATGGAAATTATACTATTTACCTATTCATTTGTCAATATGAGGAAATTCACATGTTTTTTATGTGCGTATTTTAATTTTCGCTAGTAGATTTTAAAGTTTTTTAAACAC
>JARIDM010000067.1 GCA_029263945.1 Sporosarcina sp. | reverse complement strand
TCCAGTGACACCAGAACCATGCGCATCGTCGACATAAGTGATTAAATCGAATTCTTTTGCGATTTCTACGATTCCTGGTAAGTTCGCGATGTTTCCGTCCATGGAGAAAACACCATCTGTAATATACATTACTTTTCCATACTTACCTGATTCAGTTGCTTCTTTTGCTTTTGCTCTCAAATCATCCATGTCTTGGTGTTTTACACGAATCACTTTAGCACCTGATAAACGACAACCATCTATAATTGACGCATGGTTTAATTCGTCAGAAAGAATCGCATCTTGTTTATTCATCACGGCTGAAATCGCAGCCATATTACAATTAAATCCTGATTGGTACGAAATTGCAGCTTCAGTTCCTTTAAATTCTGCAAGTTTCTCTTCTAACGCGATGTGTAAGTCTAGTGTTCCGTTTATCGTACGAACTGCACCAGCACCTACCCCGTATTTGTCGATGGCATTTTTTGCGAGTACTTTTAAATCTTCATCCGTTGCAAGCCCAAGGTAGTTATTTGAAGATAAGTTAATTAACTCATTTCCAGCTATTTTA
This sequence comes from Sporosarcina sp., assembly GCA_029263945.1. Taxonomy (GTDB): domain Bacteria; phylum Bacillota; class Bacilli; order Bacillales_A; family Planococcaceae; genus Sporosarcina. The sequence goes on along the minus strand of JARIDM010000067.1, from coordinate 14,727 downwards.
ATTTTCGGGCCATTTGCACCTTCAAGTGGATCGATTTCATTATAAAGGCCAGCACTCCGAAGTTCCTCTAAATTTTCATTGAGAAAAGCATCTAGTTTTTTTGACAAGGCAATCTTCCTTTCAAGCAGTATTTAAGTTCATATTAACATACTGCCCTACTGCCTGTCAGTTTATATCGAGCACCCGCTTTGCCTTCTCTTCAAAAATAACCGCGTTAATGGCCAAATCCATCGTAACCTTCACTTTCTTCTCCGCTTGGGCATGCGCCTGCATATAACCAGTTGCGTTTAAAATTGTTTCTTTGTATCTTTTTTCAATTAACGAAATGGCATATTTCGCATCATCACTTTCTCCACACATGCTAATTAAATCAACAACCTCGTCGCCAACTTCCACTGGATCATAATTATGTGGATGTGTTGCATCAATTAAACAAAGTGAGAGTTCTGGAAATAAGACAAGGTCGACCCCTAGCGGATCTAGCCCACACCAGCCATATAAAACATCGAAGCCACGACTTTCCGCTTCTTTACCTAAAGATTTCATCAACGTAGATTTCCCAGTTCCCGGCAAACCTTTAATGAGCAAGCGTCGCTCGATTCGATTGGTGATAGAGGGAATGAAATCGCTAGCACCCATAGAAGTTAACGAGCCAATTAACCTGTGGGATACTTTCGATTTTTTATTTAAGGTCATTGTGCTAAACAGATTTTCTTTCATTTCCTCGATTAACACCTCATGTGCAGGCCAGTCCATTCGCCCAATATTAACGGCTTCCCATTCATCATGGATCACTTTTGCAGAAGCTAATGTGCTTAATGCCTTGTTCAAAGTATTTTCTGACTCTGTTAAACTCTTCACGAGAGATTTATTTTCTTCACTTAATTTTGGCTCATCATATATATCATAAAAGCTAACGACCCGGTGCTTTCCACCAATATCAGTGGGTTCAAGCGCGACAGGATGCGAAGCTTGAATAAAAAGTAAATTGGGTCCTTGTACAAAGATGGCATCCGTCTGGTCTGGTTCTACTGGATTCATAAATTTATCGATATCAAATCCGCGTTTCACATAGTGTGTGCCTGTCTGGTTCAATACTGTTGAAATTGCAGTTGTCGGTGGACATTTCAAGAAAACGGTTTTTGTCGCTGATGCAATAAGTTCATCATATTTATGCGAAATGCCAAGTCCAGTATAAGCTGTCCCCATATAATGTGTGATTGTTCCGTACATAGCTGCTCATCCTTTCTACTTCATAAGAGTAGCTTATGCTAGGACAACAAAAAAAAGCACTGTTCCGAAGAACGTGCTTCTACATCTATCACTTCACTTTAAATAAAAAATCATCATTCGGTTCTCCTGCTACTTTTACAAGAAGCTTTCTAAATAACGGCAAGGTCACTTGAAGAATTTGACCAATCCCGAGTGCAATTACAACGGTTCCTACACCGACAGGCCCCCCCAGAAGCCATCCCAACAAAGCGACAATCACTTCAATAGTTGTACGAACTCTTTTAACACTCATGCCAAACTTTTCTACAAAAACAAGCATTAAACTATCACGAGGACCCGCCCCAATATTTGGTGACATATAAATCCCAATACCACAGGATATCACAAGGATTCCAACAACAAATAAAACGGTTTGTATGCTTAACGCTTCAACGTCAGGAAGTAACCAGTTAAACAAATCGATAAACATTCCAAGCAAAATCATATTTAACCACGTACCTATTTTAGGCCATTCTTTAAATGCGATCGTTGTCGCAATAATAATAAGTAAACCCATAATAATACTCCAAGAACCAATTGTCAGCCCAAATTGCTGGTATAAGCCAACATGAAAGACATCCCATGGACCGATTCCTAGTTTATACCCTTTAATGGTCATCGCAATACCGAGGCCTAGTACTGGTAAACCGCCAAGATAAAACGCCCATCTCCACATTAATTGCTTACTCATTGAAATCCTTCTCTCTATATAAGGCCCACCTAAAGGTCACCTTAAACTCTAGCATTACGCACTATATTTCATTTCAAAAAATAAAACCACCTATGCAATGTGCATAAATGACTCTACTTAGTATAGCATATTTTCATTTATCAAAGTCAATTTCATAGTTAGCCTTTCACAAGATCCACACACGCTGCCCCTGTGACACTTGCGAGTGCCGTTGGCGTAATGCTCATTTGAACGCCAGGACGTCCCGCACTGACAATCATTTTGTCTAGCAGAGAAGCCGTTTGATCGATAAAGGTTGGATAGTTACGTTTCATGCCGATTGCTGAGCACCCCCCACGAACATAACCTGTTTCTTTCGTTAATTCTTTGAGTGGGAGCATCTCTATCTTTTTCACTCCAGCTGCTTTCGCTGCCTTTTTTAAATCTAATTCTAATGAAACGGGAATTAAAAACACAAAAAGCTCTCCGTTCGAAGACTTTGCTACAAGTGTTTTATAGACTTCTTTCAGAGATTGACCCGTTTTCTCAGCAACAGAAACCCCGTCTAGTAAACCGTCACTTATATCGTATTCGTGTAACGTATACTCAATATTTTCCCGCTCTAATATACGAACTGCATTCGTCTTACTTGCCTGATTATTTTTTGCCAACACACTTTCCCCTCTCTCACGATATAGTAAAAGGCTGCCAACGAGTGGGCAGCCTTTAAGATTAAGCAACTTTATAAAAACTTGGTGTTTCCATTTCAAATCCACTTTGTTTCATTTGAACATGAAACGAATAAGAAGAAATGGCTTGCTCATACTTTTTTTGCATTTTATGCAATTCTCGCTCTGCAGAGGAAGAGAATTCTTTTGAAGATACTTCAGCTACGTCTATATTAGCTTGTCTTGTCGCCATGTCAACTTGTGCGTTTGCACGCATATTCAGACCAATCTGCGCTTCTGTTTTTCGTATTTCCGCGGAAGCTTTAGAAGCGAGTTGATGATCTACCGTAGTAGGCTGAGGTACTGAGATTGCATCCGTGCGCACATCACGCCAAAGACGGATCGTTTCTTCCAGTGTTTTACCTAAGGGTAAAGAAATACGCTTCATCTGACCTGCGCCCAGTTGTTGTTCAACGGCTTTTTCTGGCACAACTTCTTGGGGAGTTGCTTGAACGGCTTGATGCGCAACTAGACCTTTAGGACTAGCAACTTCTATTTCAGCATTTCCTCTAATTAAATTCTCAAGTTCAGAAAGCTTCTTTTTCATTGTGCCGTTATAATCTTCCTGTCGATCATAAGCATTTTCAGCGTTACGTCTCCGAATTGCATCATTTCTCACTAGATGATCTTGTCCAGATAATTGGGCTAACATGACACTCATGTAACCTCACCTCCCGTTTTTAATGTATGATTAATTTTATTATACCAATTTTTACAAAAGGATAAAATCCGACCAAAGCATTATTTATCGAACAGTTTTTTTAGTGCGTCTGCCATGGCTGTATTCTCAGGTTCATCTTGCTTTTTTAAGTACTGTTGGACATCTCGCTTTCCTGCACCTTTGCCTTTCGAATTGGCCCGTCGTTTTTCGAATGCAGATAATTTTTCGCGGTGTCCACATGAACAAACAAAGATTTGTCCATCACCCTCACCACGTAATTCTAATTTCTTTTTACAAACTGGGCATCTGGCATTCGTCAATCTCGATATACTACGTCTATACCCACATTCACGGTCTTGACAAACATTCATTTTGCCGCGCTTACCGTTTACCTCTAAGAGCAATTTTCCACAATCTGGACAAGTTTTCCCCGTGACATTATCATGTTTAAACTTTTTATCGTCTGTTTTAATTTCAGTGACGGCTTGTTTCGAAAAGGCAATCATGTCTTTCATAAATGCTTCTTTTTTCATAGTGCCATTCGCGATTTTTGTAAGGCCTTGCTCCCACTGTGCTGTTAACGCTGGAGATTTCAAATCTTCTGGGACAAGTTCAAGTAACTGACGCCCTTTAGAAGTCGTGAATATGTCATTGCCTCTTTTTTCAAGGACAAATGATTTGAACAAACGCTCAATAACATCGGCACGCGTAGCAACGGTTCCAAGTCCACCTGTTTCCCCGATGGTTTTAATTAACGCTTTCGATTCCCCTTGCATAAACTGCGCAGGGTTTTCCATGGCAGCAAGTAACGTTCCTTCATTAAATCTTGCTGGTGGTTTCGTTTTCCCCTCTGTCATCGTTACAGCACGAACGGGTAGTTGTTGACCTTTTTCAAATGCAGGCAACGTCTGTGTTGCTTCTTCGTCGGTACCGTATACTTTTTTCCAACCTTCATCTGTTACTGCGCGGCCCTTCGCTTGGAATGTTTCCTCCCCAATTTTCAGGTCTGCAGTGAGTTGGTCGTAACGGAACGCCTCGAAAAACACAGCGAGGAATCGGTTGACGATTAATTCATAGAGTCGTTTTTCCTTATCCGTTAGGTTTTGTAAAATAGGTGTTTCCTCTGTTGGAATAATCGCATGGTGATCAGAAACGCGTTTATCGTCGATCACGCCTTTTTGCGGTTTTACAGCACCCGAACGGAGCAACTGATTCGTTGCTTTTCGGAACGGTGCAATGTCCACGGCTTTAATACGATCGATTAAGGTACTCGCCATGTCTGATGTTAAATGTTTGGAATCCGTACGTGGATACGTCACCACTTTATGACGTTCGTATAAACCTTGCAAGGTCGATAACGTTTCCTTAGCTGACCAAGACCAACGCCGATGCGCTTCTTTTTGTAGTTCTGTTAAGTCAAATAAGTGCGGCGCGGGTTGTGATTTTGGTGTTGCTTTTACTTCCGTAATGGTCCCTGCGTGGTTGCTGTCTAATTTCTCTAAGCGTATTTCAATAGAGGCTTGGTCAAACGAACGGGTTTGCCCCTCTTTGTCTTGCCAAGTGAATGTCGCCTTTTCGGTAATGGCTTGCATGCCGAAATACGCTTTTGGCTTGAAAGTATTAATTTGCTTTTCACGTTCAGCAATCATCGCAAGTGTTGGTGTTTGCACGCGACCTGTCGATAATTGTGCATTGTATTTCACTGTTAAGGCACGAGTGGCATTAATGCCTACAACCCAATCCGCTTCTGCACGCGCAACTGCTGCTGCGTAAAGATTTTCATAAGCACGTCCTGGTTTCAACTGATTAAAACCATCTTTAATGGCCTTATCTGTCACCGACGAGATCCATAAGCGGTGAATTGGTTTTTTACTTTTTGCTTGCTCTAAAATCCATCTCGCCACAAGCTCCCCTTCGCGCCCTGCGTCCGTTGCGATAATAATATCTTTGACATCATTACGTTTCAGTTGGGCTTTTACAGCATTGAACTGCTTTGTCGTTTGACGAATCGGCGTCAGTTTAAAAGGGTCTGGAATAATTGGTAAGTGCTCCAGTTTCCATTCTTTATATTCACTGCCGTACCCTTCTGGATCAGCATGTGTCACCAAATGGCCAAGTGCCCACGTGACAATATATTTTGGTCCTTCAAGAAATCCATTTCCTTTTTTCGTACAACCGAGTACACGCGCAATATCACGTGCCACGGATGGTTTTTCTGCAAGTACAAGTGATTTAGACATCGGTAAATCCCCTTTCTATATACTTTGATTATAAGGGAGAACGCTTTTCTATGCATGTTAAGCGAATGATAAAACGCGCTCAATTCAAAAGAAGTTGGCCCCCTTCTCAAGGGGGCCAACTTCTCTTCAATGGTTTAAGTTTATTTTACAAAGAGTTCCTCTATCTTTTCAATTGGAACTTCAGTATGCCCATTTTCTTCTTCTAAGCGATCTTTGACTCGTTCAATCGTTTTTATGGGTGATGATAAAGTAATCACCGCATCGCCTGCTTGTGCTTGGAGCTCTACTTCTGGCGAGAAGAATTCGATCGATTTGTCTGCGCGTAAAATATACAACAAGATAGACTTGTCATCACGTTCACGTAAATACTGCGTATAGCTGTATTGTTTTGTAATGAGCGTCTTTCGAATAACATGCCCTGATTTAATCCGATCCTCAAGTTCTCGAATAGAGGTTGCAGGGGTAAAGAGAATGTGCCCGCCCATTGTACTTGCTGATGTTGCAGTTCCATCATTTATATGAACATTCGTCTGATAGAGATGCTCACGTCCTAACGTCGGGATAAAGTCTTCACAGACATGCGAATTATATTGATCACTTCGTGTCATAGCTAACATAAATCGATACGGCGTTAAATCTAAATCGTAATTATGTTGCTCAGTTAAAATATTTCCAATGTGTACATCGATTTCGTATTTACGCGCATGTGCTAAACTCGCCCAGTTTCGGTCGATAATACGCACTTTATTCCCAGTGTCTTTCACTGATTTTGCAAATTCTGCGGCGAATTGACTGCCACCAACGATGAGTACACCTGATTCGTCAGTTGTTGTTAAATTCAACCTTTTCGCCAACGGTCCGATTGTGAAACCATGAATAATGACCGTCGAAAAAACCAATGCAAATGTGAGTGCGATTAAAACATCCGCATCTCTATAGCCCTGTTCTTCTAAGATCGTTGCAAAATACCCCGAAACCGTTAACGCAACAATTCCCCGTGGGGCAATCCAACCAATCAATGTTTTTTCTTTCGCAGTTAATTCCGTACCCATCGTCGATACCCAAATCGATAAAGGCCTTACGATAAATAACATCACCACAACAAAGAGGATGATTTTCCAACTGAATATCGCAAGCAACACTTCTGAACTTAACGAAGCCGTTAACATGACGAAGATACTGGAAATGAGTAACACCGTAATATTTTCTTTAAAGTGACGAATATCTGCGAGGGAAGATAAACGCATATTTGCCATCGTCATTCCCATTGCAGTGACTGCAAGAAGCCCAGTTTGCTGCATGATCTCATCTGTCAGCACAAAAGTAAAGATGACGACAGCGAATAATACAGGCGATTTCAAAAACTCTGGCACGCCCCCTCGTTCAAACGACCGCCCTACGATTAGCGCAATAGCTACGCCGACAAACACGGCAAATATAGAAGCAGCAAAGAAGAGTGAAAATGCTTTTAGTGTCACTTCATTATTAAAGAAACGAATGGATTCAAAAGCAAATACGGCAAGAAGTGCGCCAAATGGATCGACGACAATGCCTTCCCATTTTAATATTGCCGCAGGTCTAGGCTTCAATTTCGCCTGTCTTAATAAAGGCATAATGACTGTAGGCCCTGTAACAATAAACAAACCACCAATAATAAACGCAACAGATAGAGATAACCCTGCCACATAATGCGCGGCAAGTGAACCTGCAATCCAAGCGATAAATGCCCCTACAGTAACAATCCGTAAAACGGGTTTGTTAAAGCCTCTAATCTCTCTAAAGTCAAGGTTTAAACTACCCTCAAATAAGATGAGTGCTACTGCAAATGTAATAATGGGACTAAATAATTCGCCCATGCTTTCTTGGGGATTAATAACACCTAAAACAGGTCCAATTAAAAGGCCTGCAACTGACATCACAACGATTGCCGGCATTCTAAATCTCCAAGCAATCCACTGCGATAAAATCCCGATAAGGACAACGAGCATCAGGTCAAATAGTAGTGATTCGAACAATGGGAATTCCCTCCAATCCTTCCTAGAAATATAACTAGTCTAACACAGAATACCATGCTTTCAACTGAAAAAATCATATTTTATTTTCTACACCATACGATAAGAGGAAAGCAAAATAGATCAGTTGAGGAAGGATGATTCCAATTAACATAAATCCAAAGAAAAAAATTGCAATCTATGTTTGTGACACAGATCAAAAAGGGACATACCCTATGCGAAGAGCGCAAACGATTGCTGATACTTTACCCGATGCAATCGATGTTGTATTCATTTATCTCAAAGGGTCAACACCACCTCCGTCAACCTACCAATCCGTACCGATAAAAGACAATGCTTCCTTCATTAATACACTGACCACTTTAAATGTAGACCTTCTACTCCGAGATAGTGGATCCACTTCGATCGAAGACGTTGAAAGAATTACCACGATTGTACCCGCCGTCATTCACTTTGATGATTTCGGTGAAGGGGGTAAGGCTGTTGACCTCGTGGTGCAAACACTTTATACGGAGGATCATGAAAAACAACCTGCTCATTATTTAGTTGGACCGTCTAGTTTTATAGCGGATGAACAACTATCGCCTTTTAAAAGGGTCGGCTTACAATCTAAACAACCTCAATCACTTCCGCATCTCGTTATTTCTTTCGGGGAAGAAGATCCAGGGAATTTAACATACCGAGCACTTCGTCACATCTTGCAACTTCAAATTCCACTGAAAGTGACTGTATTACTTGGCGAAAAATACAGCCACGATAAAACAGAACTTCAAATGATGGCATTAGGTCGCAGGAACACACATGTAAAAGAACGACAAGGTAATCCCCTAGCGCTTTTGGCAACGGCTGATATTATCCTTTGCGCTTCTGGTTATATGCCTTATGAAATTGCCTTTATGGGCATTCCTTGTATTGTACTCGCACAAAATGATTTCGAAGCGTCCCTCGACTTTCCAAAAGAAAAACATGGGTTCATTCACCTGGGGCCAGGCCGTAAAGTAAAACAATCCAGTTTACTAAATGCGATTATGGAGCCCCTCCTACATGAGTCTCTTAGAACCAAAGCCATCAACCGCCAACTTGCACTGAATTTAGGGGAAGGCGGAAAAATCATTTGCGAAGCGATACTGTATGCACTTGAACAACCGAAACGTCTCGTACCCGAAGGAAAAAGAACGTCAGATATGCTATAGTGAGAAAATAGATAGGGGGTTTTTCTCATGAATAAAAAACAACTCGAACGTGAAATTGCAGAGCTGAAGATGGAATACGTGAATCTACAAGGTGACATCGAAAAACTCGAATCTGTTGGTCAAAATCGATTCGTCGCCAAATCTGAAGTCCGTCTCGGTGCAATGGAAGAGAAACTTGCCCAACTCAATCAACAACTCGCCGAATTCGACTGAAATCAAACCATTCCTGCGTGTAGGAATGGTTTTTCTATGTGGAATCATTTATTTTGCTGATTTTTTATTTTAATTGGGCGATTTCTGAGTTTATTGGGCGATTTTTTACTTTATTGGGCGACTTTCGAATTTATTGGGCGACTTTACAGTTTATTAGGCGAAATCCAGCTTATTTGGGCGAAAACGACTTTTCCGCAACAAAAAAACAGCCAGTAGTGGCTGTTTTTTTAAGCTGTGACGTATTCATTTGTGACATTGTCTTCCAGAAGCATTTCTTTCAAATAATTCCGTGCGCGGAACAACCTAGACTTCACTGTTCCAATCGATACTTTCATCAAGTCTGCAATTTCATTTAATGAATACTGGTACACATAAAAATACTCAATCGTATTTCTATAGATTGCATCTAGTTCACTAATCTTTTGCTGCACGAGTGATTGAATATCATTTTTTTCTACAATTTCACCAGGCGTTAACGTTTTACTGGGAACCAAATCAAGAAGTGGAACGTCAAGTGTAGGTGGTTGGTTCATTACATGTGCACTATGTCTGACGTTTTTTCTATAGCGATCACGAAATGTATTCATGCAAATCGTTGTTAGCCAACCTTTTATATGGTCAATACCTTCTAATTTATCTTCATAGCGAACAACTTTCACCCAAACATCTTGCATGATGTCTTCCGCTTCTTCTTTATTGCGTGTTAATTTTAAACATAAATGATAAATATAGCGACCATACTCATCATACAAGTTATCAAGATTAATCGTCATTGTGTGCGCCCCCGTCTTTTACTGTTAACCCTATTATCAACAATAAAGACCTTTTAAACCATCGTATTCTCTTTCAGCAACCTTACATTCGTGTAAGGTTAGATGCTTTGGGGCGATTTTCGCACGGCATTTCCACACACGCCAATCACTGCGCTGCTTCTTCATCTCGCGCTACGAAAATTGTCATGCGGATAATTCGATTTCTTTCCATTTCTTCTACTGTCACATGTACATTTTCATACGTAAAACGTTCGCCTTGTTCAGGAACATGTCCGAGCTGTTGCAAGACAAATCCACCTATCGTTTCATGATCCGTCGGCAACTCAATTTGAAGGAGCTCAATTGCATCAACAATTTCTAAGCGGCCATGACAACTTAACATATCTGCTGACTTTTCATAAATAAGTGCTTCATCTTCTATATCCGTCTCATCTTCAATGTCTTGTCCAATCATTTCCTCAATAATGTCTTCCTGTGTAACAATCCCAAGTGTGCCACCGTATTCGTCTAGGACGACCGCCATATGTTTTTTCTGTATGAGCATCATTTTAAAGACGCGTTCTACACTTGCCGACTGCACGACATACAGCATGTCTCTGTCAATTAGATCCGCAAGCGGTTGAGTTGGATTCATCGACCAATTGATGAACATTTTCGAATAGAAAATCCCCACAATCTCGTCCATACTTTCTTCATAGACAGGGTAACGTGTGTAATAATATTCTAAAATGGTCCCTCTTACTTCTTCATACGTGGCGGTAATCGGTAAACCAATCACGTCGGTCCGGTGCGTATCCAAAACGTCTGACACGTCTTTGTCTGGAAAATCGAGCATTCCTTTTATACGCAACGTTTCTTCTTGCGCAAAAGTTCCTTCTATCGTAGCGATGTCGACCATCGATTTTAAATCTTCTTTCGTCAGCGTCGCTTCCGTCACAGCACCTTTTGAAATAATACGAATAAAAACATTCGTAAATAGAGAAAGGATGACTGTTAATGGCGTAAGTACGATCACTAAAATACGGATCGTTGGTGCAACGAGATAAGACACACGATCTGCAAATGTTGCAGCAATCGTTTTCGGAAGAACTTCTCCAAAAACGATGATTACAACAGTGAGTACACCTGTTGCAAATCCTACTTTCCAACCTCTATCGAGTGCGATCATCGTGACAAGCGTGGGCATCATAATATTCGCGATATTATTGCCAATTAAAATCGCTGTAATCATTCGGTCCGGCTTCGAAATTAACGCAAGAAGTTTAACTGCTTTCTGGTCCCCTTGATCAGCTCGAAGTTGAACCTTCATCCTATTAACTGCGGTAAGTGCTGTTTCGCTTCCTGAAAGGAATAACGAGGTCAGTAAAAATATTCCGAGCGCAATAAACAAAGCCATTCCTCCTGTATTTCTTCCTTTTAAATAACTTTTCTATAGCATAGCATATTTCCCCATTCAACAAGTGAATCACAAACTAATTTTCTCGAAGTTCTGCTATACTAATTTCATCACTTAAACTTATTGAAATGAGGGATTTCATTGACACACTTAGAAAAACTCGATCAGTATTTCACAAAACATCGTGACGTTCATCTCGAAGAACTAAATAACTTTTTACGCATTCCAAGTATTAGTGCATTGTCTGAACACAAAGCAGATATGACAAAAGCCGCCGAATGGTTAGTGACATCCTTTAAAGACATTGGACTTGAACACGTCTCTATCGATCAAACAGATGGACACCCTGTCGTTTATGGCGATTGGCTACACGCAGAAGACAAGCCGACGATCCTTGTCTATGGGCATTATGATGTACAACCTGTCGATCCACTTGAACTGTGGGATAGCGCACCATTCGCCCCTGAAATACGTGACAACAAATTGTATGCACGCGGCGCAAGCGACGACAAAGGCCAAGTGTTCATGCATATAAAAGCGGTTGAAGCACTGATGCAATGCTTCGGAGAGCTCCCTGTCAATGTGAAGTTTTTAATTGAAGGAGAAGAAGAGGTAGGAAGTCCAAGTCTTGAGAAATACATTATTGAAAATAAAGAAAAACTAGCCGCAGATCTGATTGTTATTTCCGACACGGGCATGCAAGGTCCAGGTCAGCCTGCAGTTTGTTATGGTCTGCGTGGATTATGTGGGGTACAAGTTGACGTTAAAGGCGCAAAAGGAGACCTACACTCTGGGTTATACGGCGGTGGTGTTCAAAATCCGCTACATGCAATCGTTGACTTACTGTCGTCATTCCGCGATCAGGAAGGTACGATTTTAGTTGAAGGTTTTTACGATGACGTCCGTCCACTTGCGGATGAGGAACGCGCTGCTTATGAGGCTCTTCATTTTGATGAAGAAGCATTAAAAAAAGAAATTGACGTTCCCGCATTATTCGGCGAGAAAGGCTTCTCTTACCTGGAACAAACATGGGCCCGTCCAACACTTGAACTGAACGGACTCTTCGGTGGCTTTTCAGGCGAGGGCATTAAAACAGTCTTACCTGCAGAAGCTGGTGCTAAAATTACATGTCGCCTCGTTCCTGACCAAGACCCGGAAGACATTGTTAAAAAGTTGAAAGCACATATTGAAAAGCACAAACCTACTGGTGTCACAGTGACTGTCACTGAATTCGACAAAGGCAAACCATTTATCACGCCATTTGACCACCCTGCCATCCAAGCCGCAGGACGTTCATATGAAAAAGTATACAACGTACCGACTGCCTATATACGCGGAGGCGGCTCTATCCCAATCGTCGCTGCGTTTGATGAGATTCTTGACTTACCCGTTGTACTGATGGGCTTTGGTTTATCTACAGAAAACTTCCATGCACCAAACGAACATTTTCACCTTGAAAACTTTGACCAAGGCCTTCGTGTGATTGGTGATTATTATGAGGAAATCAAAAGCATTTCAAAAGAGCAACTTAAAAAATAGCTTGATAACTGGATTCTACGTAGAATCCAGTTTTTTATTCCCACCATTTAATTTGCATATAGGCTATCCCTCTCTCCGAATTACTTTCCGTGGTATAATGTTCATATGAAAACAAAACAATCGAAAAAGGGTGAATGTTAAATTGAGCAAAAAACCATTAGCATGGATTGTAGACAGTACTGCCTATATCTCAGAACAAATGAAAAATAACCCAGATTGCTTTTCTATCCCATTGAACATACATTTTGGTGACACACAATATATAGATGGCGTTGACTTAACGACAATTGAATTATACGAGAAAATAAAAAATGCCAAAGACCTTCCAAAAACCTCTCAACCTTCCGCTGGTGATTTCGCAGAAAAGTATGAAGAGATTATGGAAAACTATGAAGAAGCCATTGCCATACACCTCTCGGAGAAATTAAGCGGGACACTCGCCTCTTCAAAAGCTGGTGCAGAAATGGTTGGATTTCCAGTTACTTTTATTGATTCACTCTCCCTTTCTTACGGGACGACTGCATTAGTTGAAGAAGGAATGGATATGTATGCCCAAGGCGCAAGTATTGTTGAAATAAAAGAGAGATTAACGGCAATGGCTGGACATGTGAAAAACTATATTTCATTCGGCAAACTTGACCAATTATACAAGAGTGGACGCGTCGGTGGGATTCAATTCTTCATTGGAAGTTTGTTGAAAGTAAAACCCATCGTTCAAATGTCTAGTGCTGGTGAATTAATACCGATTGATAAGGTGCGTTCTGATAAGAGAGCTGTCCAGTATTTGATCGATAAGTCAATGGATGCTTATTCTCGTGGCATACAAAAACTACATATTATGCACGGTAACATCCCAGATGCAGCCATTCAACTACGGAATCTCATTTTAGAGCAAACGCCTAAAATGGAGATTATCATCGGAGAACTAAGTTCAGTTCTTGCTGTCCACTCAGGCGAAGGAACACTATCTGTTTTATGGCTTGAAGAAGCGTGAAAAACCCCATTGTAATCCTCCATAGGGTTACAATGAGGCTCTTTTTGTTTAACTAAATTGATCATTAATCTTAAAGAAAATGTATCTTGCTTCGGGTGTGCTTGCGTAGGAATCTTTGTAATCCCACGACCTCCTTTGCACGTTGTACGTATGTGCATTGACGAGCGGTTGATTACCGTCCATCGCTGTCACAATAGTTGAATGATCATATCGACCATCATTTTGAAAATCATAGACGATGACATCGCCTAAACCTAATTCCTCTGCTGAACCGACTTGGGTTGCGGTAAGCCCTTTCGTTGAGCCGCCAAGATACCACCTGAGTGAATGAGGCGTGGACCAACTAAGACTCCAAGTCCCACCGCCAATCCACCAACCCTTTTCACGATTGGGCATCCCCCACATCGGTGCCCCACCTGCTCTTAAGCATTGCGATACATAATTGGTACAATCATCGTCAAATCTTGGATAGGCCGGATTGTAACCATTCCACCAAGTGTTTGCATAACGAACGGCTGCTTCTCGGTCGTACAACCTACCGCCTCCTCTAGACCACACTATGAAATTTATCACCGTTAAATGCAATATTTCATGATAAAACATCGATTAGTGGTTAATAGATAGGGTACTGGAATGTAAAAAGTAACACGGATCCCCTTAAGTTTATTCATAATTAGTATGTGTAATCATCTGAATCGCCCCTTTATCTCGTTATTTTGACATTACTTTAAAAATTCAAGCAAGTTCTAAAGCAATTTCCATCATTTTTGTAAAGGAAGTTTCGCGCACTTTACAGAAGCGGAGCGTTTAATCTCAATTTTCGCAACTTAATAAACATTTTTTCGATCAGAAAACATAAACAAAAAACACTGGAACTCCTATACAGCTAGGAAGCACAGTGTTTTTTTATGTATGGAAGCTATCGGGATCGAACCGACGACCTCTTGCGTGCCACGCATACCAACATATAAATGTGTAACAGTTTAATATCCTGTTAACTGCGTTGTAGTGTGCTTCCTATATGTTTAAGTGTGAT